>JASFVD010000091.1:0-7843 GCA_050050015.1 Anaerolineae bacterium
CCGGCACTGCAGGGCACAAGAAAGCGGCTGGGAGATCTACCTCTCCTGGCCTGGTTCTTCGGCGCTCTCGTAGCTGTGACCATCGAGTACTTCGTTGGGAATCCGCTGGCCCGCGTCGTGGGCCTGTCAAAGGCCCCTGCGCTGTTCGGTCTGAGAACCGTGGTGAAATCGCCGCTATCGGCGCCGGGCGCGCTGGTATATGTCCTGCTGATGTACGCTCTACCCGTCGGCATCGCGGCCTCACTCGTGGGCGGCTTCGCCAACCGCTTGGCGAGAAGGCTTCTCGATCTTTCCTTTATGGTGTCCCTCGTTGTGCACCTAGCGCTCCTGTATGCCGCACTGCACCTATGGGCGAGCAGCAATGAGTATCGCCTGCTCGTGGTGAGGCTGTCTTTCATTTCGGTGATGGTGACCTTGAGCCTCAACGTCGTTAATGGCTATCTGGGGGAGTTCTCTTGCTCGCATCCTGGTTTCATGGCCCTGGGGGCGTACACGGCGTCGGTGGTGACCGTGCTGTTCTTTGTCGACGACGACGTGTTCGGAGCCCCTCTCCTGCCTCCGGCCCTGGGACCGTTTGCGTTCCCCATTGCTCTGGCCGCCGGAGGGCTCGTGGCGGCCGTCGGTGCCCTTCTGGTGGCGATTCCGTCGTTCAGGACACGCGGGGACTATCTGGCCATCATTTCGCTAGCCTTCACGTTCATCGTCAAGAGCTTGATCGAGAATCTGGAGGTCGTAGGTGGACCGCGAGGCTTCATGAATCAGCCCCAGTGGGCGACGCTGCCGGCCGTGTTCGTGTCCATGGTTGTTTGCGTGGCCATCATCTACAACTATGTGCGCTCCACCCTGGGCAAGGCGACGTGCGCCGTGCGGGACGATGAGACGGCTGCCGGTCATCTAACGGTGAATACGCGCCGGACGAAGATGGTGGCATTCCTGTTTGCGGCGTTCTGGGCAGGTGCGGCCGGCGGGCTGTTGGCCCACGTATTGGGGTACATCAACCCCGGTGACTTCGGGCTGCTGAGGCTCAGTGAGGTGCTGGCCATGGTCTATTTCGGCGGCCTGAACTCAGTAGTGGGCTCCATCGTGGGGGCCATCACCATCCAAGTCGTAGGGGAGGTGCTGAGACCGCTGCAGATTCTCAAGTGGATCGTCTTTCCGGTGATCATCATCCTGTTCATGATGTTCCGTCCCACGGGGTTGATTGCGTTCACGGAGGTCGACGTGAGGGACTGGCTGGCGCCCCGCGCGATGAGGGATGACGAGGTGGAATGATGGCACTGCTCGAGGTAAACGATCTGACGCACTTCTTTGGCGGTCTTAGAGCTGTCCACGACTTCGATCTTCGAATTGAGAAAGGAGATGTCGTCGGCCTGATCGGGCCCAACGGCGCGGGCAAGAGCACGGTGTTCAACCTGATCACCGGGATGTACAGCGCGACGGAAGGGCGCATGCGATTCAAGAATGTCGACATCGTGGGACGCCAACCCTACGAGATAGCGGCACTGGGGATTGGCAGGACCTTCCAGAATATGCGCCTGTGGAGGCATATGACGGTGATGGAGCACGTCAAGCTGGCACAGTACTCGAAGATCGACTACGGGCTGATAGGAGCGTTTCTCGGGACAGGCCGGCGCGAGACGGAGGAGAGGAAGATTGAGGAGCGAGCCCGTGACCTCCTGGCGATGATGGGCGTCGAGCGCTTCAGCGATGAGCGCGTGGTGAACCTACCCTACGGCGTGCAAAGAAAGGTGGAGATGGCCAGGGCGATGGCCGTGGAGCCGGAGCTGTTGCTCTTGGACGAGCCGACCGCAGGGATGAATCCTGAAGAGATGATGGAGATGATGGATGTCTTTCGACAGATTCACGACGAGTTCGATCTCGCCATCTACCTCATCGAGCATCGCATGAAGGTGGTCATGGACCTCTGCGAACACATCCAGGCACTCAACTTCGGCGAGATCATTGCCGAGGGAACGCCGGACGAGATTCGAAGCGACCAGGCGGTCATCGAGGCCTATCTGGGCGAGGAGGATACGATCTGATGCTGCTGTCAGTGGAGAATCTTCGAGTCTCTTACGGGGGAATCCGCGCCCTCTACGGTACGACGTTCGAGGTCGCCAAGGGTGAGATTGTGTGCATTATCGGGGCTAACGGAGCCGGCAAGAGCACAACGCTGAAGGCCATCTCCCGGCTCGTCCCGGTTGAGCCGGGGACCAAGATGACCTATAGGGGTAAAGATCTCCTGTCGTACCCTCCGGACAAGGTGGCGAGTGAGCTGGGAATCGTCCAGGTGCCGGAGGGCAGACGCATCTTCGGGAATCTCACGGTGCTGGAGAACCTGCGATTGGCCACGTACGCTCGCAGCGACGGCGACGCGATAGAGAGGGACTACGAGCGTGTGTTCGACCTCTTCCCGCGGCTGGCTGAGCGGAAGAGGCAGAAGGGCGCGACGTTGAGCGGCGGCGAGCAGCAGATGCTGGCTGTGGGCAGGGCCCTCATGACGGGGAGGGAGATGATGCTGCTGGACGAACCGTCCATGGGCCTGGCTCCCCTGCTGATGCAGGACCTCTTTGAATCGCTGGAGGAGGTCAACCGCGAGGGCACGACCATTCTCATCGTGGAACAGAACGCACGGATGGCACTGCGCTTCGCGCAACGTGGCTACGTGCTCGAAGTAGGTGAGATCGTGCTGCAGGGCACGTCCGATGAACTGGCCGCCGATCCCGAGGTAAAGAGGGCCTACCTCGGCGGCTAGAGGGATGGCGGCGCTTGTCCACATCAGGGAAGACCCCGCTTGAACCAACCAGGCTGCGACGCGAAAGCTGACAGGATCGACCGGCACACTCTAGGGGGATTTCCCCCGGGTCAGCTTCCCAGTCGGTCCGTAGGGCCGCCTCACACGCGTCTGCCGCGCAAGAGCCAACCCCACGAGGAGGCCGTATGAACTCGAACCGCCACGCTCGTCTGCTGGCGGAGCTGGCCGGCGAGTACGCTCGGCACGCCCCTGCATCAGCCGCGCTGAACGATGAGGCGAAGCGGTGGCTGGTAGACGGAGGAAGCCATGCGCTGAGGCTCATCGAGCCCTTTCCGCCGCGCATCGTCGTCGCCAAGGGAGCCTGGATCGAGGATGAGGACGGGCACCGCGTTCTCGACTTCTGGCAGGGGCACTACGCCAACATATTGGGGCACAACTCGGAGGTCATTGCGTCGGCACTGGCTTGCGCCTTCGAGGAGAGGTTCGGGCTGGAAACCGGCTTCACCGATCGTCTTCAGGTCGAGTGCGCTGAGATTCTGTGTCGCCAGACGGGCGCTGAGCGCGTGCGCTTCACGACCAGCGGCAGCCTGGCGACCATGTATGCGACGTTGCTCGCGCGCTCCTACACCGGTAGGGACCTGGTCATGAAGGCCGGTGGTGGATGGCACGGAGCGCAGCCCTGGGGCCTGAAAGGCGTGAGCTTCGACGCCGAGTCGAGGGAGGCCGGTGGTTTCCAGCAGGTGGAGACACACGGGCTCCCGACGTACCTGACCGAGGAAGTCATTGTGACCGACTTCAACGACAGCGAGGCGCTGCGTGATCACTTCCGCCAGCACGGGGACGAGTTGGCCTGCTTCATTGTCGAGCCCTTCATGGGTGTGGGTGGTTTCATGCCGGCCGAGCCCGAGTATCTAGAGACGGCTCGCCAGCTTGCCGACGAATACGGGACTCTGCTCATCTTCGATGAGGTGATCGACGGCTTCCGGTTCCGAGCCGGGGACGTGGGCCGGTTGTACGGTGTCCAGCCCGATCTGGCGACGTTCGGCAAGGCGATGGGGGGCGGCATGCCGGTCTCCGCCGTGGCTGGGCGCGCGGACGTGATGGGCCTCGTGGGGCGAGAACGAGGGCGTCGTGTGAAGTTCTCCGGCGGCACATATTCTGCTCACCCGGCATCGCTCCTGGCAGCCAAGACCAGCATGACGTATCTCATCGAGCATGAAGAGCAGGTCTACCCCCGACTGGCGGAGCTCGGCGCGAGGACGCGCCGGACGATAGAGGCGGCTTTTCGCGACGAGGGCATTTACGCCCGCTGTACCGGCTACGGCAACGAGGCTGTACCAGGCGGTTCGCTGGTCATGACGCACTTCCCGCGCGAGGAGGGCCGCGAGCTCACGAAGCCGGGCGACGTGTCTGACCCTGAGGTGTGTGACGTCACGCTGCGTGAAAGAGTCCTGAAGCTGGGACTCCTGTTAGAGGACGTCCACGTGGTCCACGGGCTGGGGGCTCTCAGCCTGGCCCACACGGAGGATGACATCGCACGATTGGGTGAGGCCTGTCGGCGGGTGGCCCGGCGCGTGAAGCCTCACCTGTGAGAAGCACTCATTCGCCTACTTGATGGAGGAATGCTAGAAGATGTCAAAGAACGTTCGAGCAATCCAGTACGGACTCGGTCCTATCGGCAGTGCGGTGGCACGGCACGGAGAGGAGCGGGAAGGCGTGTCAATGGTGGGGGGCGTGGACATCGATCCAGCCAAAGTCGGCAGGGACCTCGGTGATGTGATCGGTTTGGGTCGCCCTCTCGGCGTTCCAGTGGTCGACGGCCTGGGCAAGGCCCTTGACCTGGCCGAGGCCGACGTCGTCCTGCACACCACCAGCTCGACCTTCCCGCAATTCAAGTCGCAGATTGTTGAGATCCTGGAAGCGGGATTGGACGTGGTGTCGACGGCCGAGGAGCTTTCCTTTCCGTGGCTGGCCAACGCAGAGGGGGCGGCTGAGCTGGACGGCATAGCGAAACGGGCGGGCAAGACCGTCCTAGGGACGGGCGTGAACCCGGGTTTCATCATGGACTCGTTGCCGCTCAACCTTACGTCCATCTGCCAGCAGGTGGACCACGTCGACGTAACGAGGATCATCAACGCCTCGACGCGCCGCGGCCCGTTCCAGGCGAAGATCGGCTGCGGAATGACGATGGAGGCCTTTGATGCCAAGATGGCAGCGGGGAAGATGGGGCACGTCGGCCTGCCAGAATCGATCGGGATGGTCTTCGACACGCTGGGCCGGGAGCTGGTCGAGTTCGAGACAGCGGTGGAGCCGGTAGTGGCCCAGGAGCCCGTGGCGACGAACTTCGTCAGCGTGGAGCCTGGACAGGTTAAAGGGCTGAGGCAGGTGGCGCACGGGCATACGAACGACGGAGAGCTCATGCGCCTGACCTTCGTGGCCGCCCTGGAGGCACAGGACGAAGGTGACACCATCAAGATAACGGGCAAGCCCAACCTGAAGGTCATGCTTCACGGCACGAACGGCGACATTGCCACGGTTGCCATCGTCGTCAACGCCATCCCACGGGTGCTAGCGGCAGCGCCCGGCGTGGTGACGATGCGAGATCTCCCCATCGTGACCTACTGGTAGGGGAGGCAGCGGCCGAGAGTTGCCTCTTAACGCGCGAGCGCCGCGTCTGATGCCGAGGTCGTTGAGTGCTGCTGCCCCGCCGGCCTATGTAGCTGCCCCCAACTACAACGTGATGCTCCCGCTGGTACCCCGCGTAGGCGCCGCGCGCCTCTGGCGCCCTGCCGTCGCGGAGGCCGCCACGCTGCCGCTCTGACCTCGCGATGTTTGCTCTAACCTCCTCCGAGTGATACAATGCCTCGTTGGCTGGCGACCTCCTAATCCGTCCATGCCAGCCCATAAGCACTGTGACCGATCTCGCTGCAAAGGGCGTAAGAATAATCTCCACAGACAAAGGAGCTCCCGTCACATGTCAGCAGATACCTCTGATGCAAAGCCGGACTTTCTATTTCGAGACGACCTGGACGATGCCGCGCCGTTCGTCGCTGATCTGATTCACTGGGAGGAGGAGAGGCAGGCGCGCAAGCTGATCTTCATCCCATCGCAGTCGTACGCCTCCAAGGCTGTCCGAGAGGCGCTCGGCTCTCGCTTCCAGAACATCTACGCCGAGGGCTATCCCCCAACCCGGATGACGTGGGATCCCGAAGAGCGGCTGCACGACGTACCCTGGCAGCTGGCATTCCATAGGCGCTACGCCGATCGTCGGTTCTACAAGGGAAAAGACTACGTGAACCTGCTGGAGTCGCTGGCGCAGCGACGATGTGCCCAGGTGTTTGCGCACGGCGCGATTCGCCCCGAACACATTCACGTCAACATCCAGCCGCTGTCGGGCACACCGGCCAATCTGGGCGTCTACTGGACGCTGATGGAGCCTGGCGATACCCTGATGGGTCTCGATCTCTACCAGGGCGGCCACCTCTCCCATGGGTCGGAGTTCAACATCTCTGGGCAGCGCTATCGAGTCGTATCCTATGGCGTTGATCCGAAGACGGAGCGGCTCGACTACGATGCCATCCGGGACCTGGCGCTGGAGCATCGTCCCAAGGTCATCGTGGCAGGTTACACCTCCTACCCCTGGGCGCCGGACTGGGAGGCGTTCCGGGCGATCGCTGACGAGGTCGATGCCTGCTTACTGGCCGACATTGCGCACGTGGCCGGAATGGCGTCGGCTGGCGTCTATCCCAACCCGGTGGGCATTGCCGACGTGGTCACCTTCACCACCCACAAGACGATGTGCGGCCCGCGCGGTGCGGTCATCATGACGACGGATCAGGACATGGCCCAGACGATAGATCTGGCGGTCTTCCCTGGGGAACAGGGCGGACCTCACGTCAACAAGTTCGCCGCGATGGCGGTCGCCTTCGAGATGGCCCAGACGGGCCAGTTCAAGCGGCTGCAGCACCAGATAGTGGGCAACGCTCAGGCCCTGGCAGATGGACTGACCGAGCGCGGGCTGCGCCTGGCCTACGGCGGCACGGACACGCATCTGTTGCTGCTGGATCTGAAGTCGATTGAGGTGGACAATGCTGCCCCCACGGACCTGATGTATCCTGTCTACGGGGAGCCGGCGGTGCGCATCATGGATCTGGCGGGTATGGTAGCGAACAAGAATACGATCCCGGGCGACGAGGAGACCCCGCTGGCGACGGGCATCCGACTCGGGACGCCCTGGTTGACCCAGCGCGGTCTCGTCGAGGAGGACATGGATCGCATCGCCGGGCTGATCCACCGGCTCCTGACCGACATCAGACCGTTTGCGTACAACGGACTCATCGGTACACTGCCGCGCGGCAAGGTAGACCTGAGCGTTCTTGAGGAGGTTCGCCGGGGCGTGGCGGATGTTGCCGAGAGGGCGGGCATCGATTTCGAGTACGAGAAGAGTGGCTATCCCCACTACACATTCCTGCCCGACGCGCCGAACCCACGGCCGGTCACGCTCCGTGTCACCGGTTGGCGCGCCCGTCAGCACGTGGACGAGGTGACCACGTCCAATGTGGTGCTGATGGAGCCGGGAGACGTCATCACAACCCACATGCTCGATCGCCACGGTGAGCTGCTGGACGAGGTGGTGGTGGAACGAGAGGAGCAGGACGAGGTAGGGCGAGATCGCTTCCTGATCACGCCGACACCGGAGAATGCGGCAACAGTCACCTCGTGGCTGCGCGGGCTGGCGGATGGCTACGCCCTGTTCGACGAGGATGACGTGTTCCGGAAGGTGCAGGGGCCGGTCGTGGTGGAGGAGATGGAGGCCGTGGTAGACCGCGAAACCACTGGCGCAGAGGCCGGCACGCCCGCGGCGGCGTTGTTCGCGGCCCAACCCGATCGATTTGATCTGAACAAGCTGTATTTCGTGGGCCAGGCGTCGCTGAGGCAGTTCAGCCCGGATGAGCCTAAGGAGCGGTGGGAGTGGGACCCGCCTGAGCGCGAGGATCTCAGGCGAACGCCCCTCAACGAGGTTCACAAGGCTATGGGCGCCAACATGGTCCCATTCGCCGGGTGGGAGATGCCTGTGTGGTACTCGTC
>JASFVD010000092.1:0-7826 GCA_050050015.1 Anaerolineae bacterium
ACCTGAGGCCAGTCCTGCTCTCTAACCAGGGCGGCGGAGGGGCCGACACGGTCCCTGATGAGCCGGGCCAGGCGCGGCGAAGCCATGATCTGATCCATCAGCTCCTCGCTGGAAACCGTCAGCACGACGCCGCGCTCCAACCGGACCTGCGTCCCGCGAGCCTCCCACCGATTCAGTGCTTCCTCCATTGCCCGGGGCAGAGGTGCTTCCGTGATCTCCTCGAGAAACTCGAGCACACGCGCGACGGCGATGCCTTGCTCGTGGCCCCGCTCCAGAGATGCGGGTGTCACCCGGTAGACGAAACGGTCGCCGGTCTGCACCCAGTCCGCGACACGGGCGAGTTGAAAATGGTGATAGCGTCGGCGATGATCTACCGTTACTCGGAAGCCCGACAGCAGGCGGGCAGGTGCCGGGGGCGACCCCGGTGGAGGATCGATCAGGTGAAGGAAGGCGGCCCCATGCGGGCTGAGTCGAAAGGCGTGAGGTGGACAATCATCTCCGTCGGCTCCCAGGTCGATAAGGCCAAGCCAGGTTAGAGGTTTGGTGAGCAGATAGCGGATGAGCCTGCCCTCGACTGCATCCCAGCTTTCGAAGCCGGACAGATACGCCCCGGACTCACGGTCTCTTATGTACCAGCTGTCGTAATCACCCGCGGGCCGCTGAAAGTCGGGATCAACCTGCTTGATGGCGCGGACGAACGAATCGATCCCGTACCAGGTGGCAGGTTCACATGACCTCAAGTGCCGGAGGACAGCCTGTCGGGCCAGCACTGGGTCGTTGCGCCACGCTCCGGTATCCTCCGGCTCAAGGCTGGGGACGTGAAAGAGGTCGTTCCAGGTCGAGTCTTCGCTCCAAGTCCCGGCCAGCGTGGATCGCTGCTGAGAGGTGCTGCCCTCGAGCCAGGTGGTGACGGCCTGCGGATCGAGCCGCAACCGACCTGTCTCATCGTCAATCAGCCACCCGGCGCGTGAGGCCAAGTGGCGCAAGAACAGGAATCGCTCTCGATTGTGGTCCCGGAGGCGAGGTAGGATACGCTGCTCGTGCCGCCGAGGCCAGCCTCTTTCGGGCCCCACCTGTGGTCGCTCGTTGTGAACGTAGGCAGCCAGCAGGCAGGCATCGTCCAGGAGTTGATCCCCGCAGGAGAAGACCGCGTCTGGGGTGCTGACCGGATCAAGCGCACTATGCGGTTGGACAGCCTCGGGGGTCGGAAGGTGCCGGCTGAGCTCAACAGGTACGTGGATGGCATCGTAGGCACCGTCTGGCCCGTGCTCGAACGTCTGGTAGACGAAGCCGTGATACCAGAGTCCCTCGGCCGGAGAGATGGGGTCTTCCCAGGGCCGCTCTCGCTCCATGCGCCCTGGACCCATGCCACGAATCTCGCCCCACTCTCGGGCGAACACGCGCTGGGGCATGTGGCCGTGCACGGCCAGCACTGCCTGGAGGGCTTGAGCCTGATCGTCCGACAGTCTCTCTCGGGCTCGTTGAACAGCGTCTCGATCCGCCAAGACCTCTGCCAGCTCCAGAGCAACCTCGCGTTGGCGGCTGCGCGTCAACTGGACTTCCCAGAAGTCGGCGATGACGCGTAGGCGCACGAGCGGCGTATCCAGCAGGCTCTCGCGGAGACGGGGCATGACGCTGGTATTATACTACGGCCAATGCGGAATGATCAAACGGTCTTCTGCAGTTGCAGAATCGAACAGGCAGACTATAATCTGTGCTCGGTGTCCTCTGCCCGTTGGTGACGAGGAGTAAGGTGATGAATGACGATCGACGACCCATGCGACACCCGCAAGATGAGGGGAGCGCTGTTCTGGCCTGGCTCAAGGATGTCGTGCGACAGCTGCGGTTGGCCTGGCGGCTGTTTCTGGATCGGCGGGTGCCGCTATGGACGAAGCTCGTGCCGCCGGCAGCCATGGCCTACGTTCTGTCGCCGATAGACATTCTCTCGGACTTCCCGCCGGTAGGGCTTAATCAGCTAGATGACCTGGCTGTCCTCTTCTTGGGTGTGAAGCTCTTCATCGAGCTGGCGCCCCCGGATGTGGTGCGCGAGCACCTGGAGAACCTGGGCGTGCGATTCGAGGAATGGCGTGTGATGGATGACGAGACCACGGTCGTAGAGGGGCGGTATGAGATTCGAGCGCCAGAGGCACGCGAGCAAGAGGACTAGACCCGAGGTCTGGGGTGGTGAGCGATGCACTCCGAGCGCATCGGGACATCCTGGTCATAGAGTGCTGGTTGCCCACGGGGTATCTCCTTCGTAGGGACTTTCATTGGACGCTTGAAGTCAGGTCGGTGGTCTCGTCGTCATCATCCGGCGACGGCCATCGCCCGAGCCCAACTGTCCGCTTCCTCAGCCATCTCTCGCGGAGGTCTCTGTGTCGGTTCTCGGGCGGAGACGGAATAGCGCTGGATGTCGGTGTCGGGAGAGGCTGGAGAGAGACCTTCCCGACTGCCTCTCTAAGCCACAGCCGTCGATGACGAGGGTGCTCGTTGCGACCCACGGCAGGCGAGCTGTCGAAGCGAGCCGAGTGCGGGTTGGCCTTGACGGACGCTGGGGGTTTTGTCGTGAGCTGCATGTCCGTCGTACGGCGTCGGGGGGGAGTGGGAGCGTCGCGTGCCGGAAAGGGGACAAAACGTGAGAGGAAGGGTTACAGGAGGATGCTATGAGTAGGGTGCCGGGAATCGACGTCTCTCGTTGGCAGAGAGAGATTAACTGGGGCAAGGTTGCCGCCGCTGGATATCGGTTCGCCGTGATCCGGGCCACGATAGGCAACTACTACACGGATCCGCGATTCTACGTCAACTGGAACGCAGCCCAGGAGGCGGGCCTCCTGATTTCGGCGTATCACGTCTTGGCCCCGGAGAGACCGGCGGACTCTCAGATGGAACGATTCTTCGACACCCTTGGCTCTCGATCATCACATCTACCGATCGTGCTCGATGTCGAGCTGAGCCGCGACATGAGCGCGGACGACATCGCATCCTCCGCTCGGGAATGCGTGACCTTCATTGAGGATGAGACAGGTCGGCGCCCGGTGATCTATACCGCACGTTGGTTCTGGGATCGACACGTGGTGGACGATCCAGACTGGAATGAGTATTGTCTTTGGGTTGCTCATTATGGGACCGATGCTCCCTCCCTGCCGAAACCCTGGGAAGAGTGGGCTTTCTGGCAGTATTCCGATCATGGACAGGTGCCGGGTATTGACGCCTCGACTGACCTCAACTGGTTCAACGGCACCTATGAGGAGCTGCTCGACTACGTTGACGGCGATGTGGTGAAGGATGAGATGCCTCTGGCGGAATTGCGGGCTTGCGTCACGATGGAGACGCTGAACTTGCGCAGCGGTCCGGGGATGAACTACGGGACCGTGGGCGAACTGCACCAGGGGGACTTGGTGAACGTCGTCTCCCTCGCCGGAGAGGATATCTGGATCCAGGTTGCACCTGGGGAATGGGCTCCCTTCAGATCGCGCGGGAAGCGCTACATGGAGCTTGAGTAGCCAATTTGCGGCTAAAGGGTCTGTTTGCCTGTCGGGTCGCGTACAACGTCCCAGGTAATCTGACCTCTGCATGGCGCAGGTGCCGCGCCGCCTGTGGAGGACTTCCAGCGCGCGGCCATTGCGGATCCCCCTGTCCTCCGCGTCCTCGCTGTCCGGCGGACGGAAGCCTATCTGCACGAAGGTCTTGCCCCTAGCCCAGCACGGAGTCTAGCGGCCTCCATGAGTTGTCGGAACCCGAAGACGTCCCTGACCGTGTTCTTCAATCCTGCGGCCAGGGTGAGATCAGCGTCCTCGATCTTCGACCGCGCCTTAAGCCCTGGGGGCGCAACAGAGCACAGGTGAAGAGGTCGTGGAGCCCACTCTGCGGCCTCTCCATTGCATCTGACCACATCGGGAGCCAGAATCCGCTCATCGTCCCCAGCTGCCCTGCGGCGCGCCGCGCGCCGCAGGCGCTTCATCCCGGTCGTTTGCGGGAGCCAGCGGAAGGGCAGCGACCCTTTTGCCGGGCTGAGGTTTGACGCTCGCTTTCTTTGCTGCTAGAATGGCCCGGTACACCACGAAAGGAGGCGATCCGTGACATCGGCCGCCAGGCTGGTCGCGACCATTGGCAACTCCGGTGGGTCTACCTGCGGCCGAGCTAGCGGACAGTCCATCTCCCCCTCAAACAGTCAACATGCACGGCCTCTCGGCCTTGTCCTCAGTGGCTAATTGGACAGAGGATCTGTGGCCTTCGATGCGTTCGACAGTGGGAGACCAATGATTCAGGATGAGCGCATCAAGATTCTAAACGACGAACACCTCCTGAGCTCCGCTGCGACCGCGGGGAAATACGTTCTCTACTGGATGCAGAGCTCCCAGCGGGCGAGAATGAACCACGCGCTGGAATATGCCGTGCGCAAGGCCAATGACATGGGCTTGCCCCTGCTGGCTGTCTTCGGCATCACTCAGCGCTTTCCGGGGGCAAACGCGCGGTCATATGCTTTCATGCTCGAGGGGCTGAAAGAGACCCAAAGAGCCCTACGTGACCGGGGCATCCAGTTGATAGTACGCGTGAAGCCGCCCGTGGACGCCGTCGCTGAGTTCGCCACCAAGGCGGCGCTAATCGTGGTCGACCGCGGCTACCTGCGCGAGGAGAGAGCCTGGCGAGACCGGGTGGCGAGAAGAGTGTCTTGCCCCCTTGTGCAGGTGGAGAGTGACGTCGTCGTGCCCGTGGAGACCGTCTCGCCGAAGGAGGAGTACGCGGCGTATACGATCCGGCCGAAGATCCACACGTATCTCGACACGTTTCTGGTCCCCTTGGAAGTGGCATTGCTTCAACGCGACTCGCTTGGACTCGCAGTCGGTGGTATGGAGATCAGCGATGTGGGAGCCCTATTGCGCCGCCTGCGGGTCAACCGAGGGGCGGGCAGGGTCGACACGTTTCAAGGCGGATCCTCGGAGGCCGAGACGCTGCTCGGCGATTTCGTCTCTCGAAAGCTAAGCTGCTATGCCGACGGGCGCTCTGATCCCGGTGAAGACTGGCTCTCGCACATGAGCCCCTATCTCCACTTTGGCCACATATCTCCCTTGGAGATCGCGCTCCGGGTGAGACGGGCGGAGCAGGTGGGGCAGGACAACAAGGACGCGTATCTGGAGGAGCTCATCGTGCGGCGCGAGCTGAGCATGAATCTCTGTTTCTACAATTCTCATTATGACTCTATGGCTTGCCTTCCGGACTGGGCCAGAGAGACGCTGGAGGAGCATGCCGACGATCGACGCGAGTACGTGTATGACGAGGCTGCGCTAGAGGCGGGCCGGACGCACGATCCATACTGGAACGCGGCACAGAGGGAGATGGTGCTGACCGGCAAGATGCACGGCTACATGCGCATGTACTGGGGGAAGAAGATCCTGGAGTGGATGCCCCATCCTGAGGAGGCTTTCCGCGTAGCGCTTGAGCTGAATAACCGGTACGAGCTCGATGGGCGCGACCCCAACGGTTTCGCAGGTGTTGCCTGGTGCTTCGGGAAACATGATCGTGCTTGGGCCGAGCGAGAGATCTATGGCAAGATACGCACCATGACCGCCCGTGGGCTGGAACGCAAGTTCGACATGGAGGCCTACGTGCGGAGAGTGGGCCGGCTCTCGAAATCTCAGGACCAGGAAGAGGTTGCATGACGGATAGAAACGGGACTGAATCGGCCCTGAGGGACTTGTTTGCCAGACAGCAGTTGGCTGTGTTAGCGACCAAGGAGAGCAATGGGCACCCGTACGCTAACCTGATGGCCTTTGCCGTCAGTGATGATCTGAAGACCCTGTTGCTCGTCACGAGTCGTGCTACCCGCAAGTACGCCAACCTATCTGCCGAGCCTCGGATGGCTCTCTTGATTGACAGTCGATCTCACCATACGTCGGACATCCACGAGGCGATGGCGGTGACTGTCCTCGGTGACGCTGAGGAGGTTTCCGGCGCCGAACGGAGGCGTCTACTCCCAACGTACGTCGCCAAGCATCCCCACCTCAAGGAGTTCGCCTCCTCTCCTTCTTGTGCTCTGTTCCGGGTACGCGTCCGGAGCTACTACCTGGTCCGGCGGTTCCAAGAGGTGACAGAGCTCCACGTGGGACGATGACCTCGGTGTTGCCGCTAGACCATGTGGAGCCGCGTCATCAATCGACTGTGGGGGGGAAGTGCTCCGCCCTGACCGAGATGGAGCGGCATGGGGTTCCCGTGCCGGAGACGCTGTGCATTCCCGCCGAGGCCTATGAGCGCTACGTGAGCGTGACAGGTCTTCGTGAGCGCATCCTCCTAGAGCTAAACCGCAAGGACTTCGCCGACCTGCGCTGGGAGGAGCTCTGGGACGCCTCACGGCGTATCCGCAACATGTTCCTCAAGACGGCGATGCCTGGCAACCTTGCCGGCGCGATCTCGGATGCCCTCGAGGCGCGCTGCGCTGGCAGAACCGTCGTTATTCGCTCGTCGGCTCCCGGAGGGGATTCAGACGCGGTCTCCTTTGCCGGATTGCACGAGTCATTTGTCAACGTGTCAGGTGCCGAGCGTATGCTGGACCACGTCCGACTAATCTGGGCCTCGCTGTGGTCAGACGCAGCGCTCCTCTATTGGCAGGACCTCGTTTTTGGACGTGGCGAGCAGCACTATGGCCGTGGTCGTGCAGGACCTTGTCGTCGGGAACCGATCCGGTGTCGCCTTCAGCCGCAGTCCAAACGATGAATCACGGGCCGTGGTCGAGTCGGTCTACGGGCTCAATCAAAGGCTCGTGGATGGCACCGTGGAGCCCGATCAGTGGATCATCGATCGGGCCAGTGGGGATGTTCTGTCCCACGTCTCCCCCTCTCGGGAGCAGATGCTTATCGCTGCAGAAGAGGGCGTGCGACTACAGCCGCTCACGCAGGACCGGTCCCTTCGCGCTCCCCTGGCGCCCGAGGAGGTGGCTGCCGTATTCGAGCAATCTCGGAAACTGGAGACTCTCTTCGGTGGCCCACAGAACGTCGAATGGACGTGGGGCGGCGACGGCCTGGTGGTGCTCCAGTCTCGCCCGATCACTACGTTGACGAGTGGGCAGCCCGACGGGGAGCGGAGATGGTACCTTAGCCTGAGGAGAAGCTTCGAGAATCTCCAATCGCTGCCCCACAAGATTGAGGACGAGCTGATTCCGGGCACGATTGAGGAGGCCAGCGATCTGACCGCCCAGGCGGTTGACCACCTATCGGACGAAGACCTAGCCTCAGAGATCGATCGACGTCAGGCGATCTATGATAGGTGGGTCGGCGTATACTGGGATCAGTTCATACCCTTTGCCCACGGCATTAGGCTGTTTGGTCAGGTCCACAACGACGCCATACGTCCGAATGATCCCTATGCTTTCATGGATCTTTTTGAGCGGTACCGAGTTGGCGAGCCTGGCCAGGAATCGAGCCTTGGAGCAGATGGCGCAGATGATCCGGGAGGACGAACGGCTGGCGAGCGCTCTTCGCCAGAGGCTCAGAGACGGACGGGGAGTGGAGATCGACGGAGAATTCCTGCCCCTCACGGACGACTTCATTCGTCGTTTCGGTGACCTCTCGTGCGCGATCACTGGAGGAGGGCGGTGCGACAGGGCGCCCGATGCCCTGTTCAAGATCCTGCTGGAGATGGCACGCCACCCGTCGAGCGAGAGGAGACGCCCACAGCGGAATCTCGACGCGATGCGGGATGAGTACTTAAATCAGTCCTCGGCGAGGAGCGCCTGCGAGCCGCCGAGTTGCTCGATCTGGCACGCACCAGCTACCGGCTGCGCGATGATGACAACATCTACCTGGGCGGGATCGACGCGGGGTTGCTGGTTG
>JASFVD010000093.1:0-7802 GCA_050050015.1 Anaerolineae bacterium
GGTGGTCGATGACGAACCTCGGATGACACGCTTCATTCGGATGAACCTCGAACTTGAAGGGTATCACGTCATGGAGGCACAAAACGGGATAACGGCTCTCGACAAGGTGCGGACGGAGCTGCCGGATCTGGTTATCCTTGATGTCATGATGCCCGAGCTGGACGGCTTTGAGACTCTGCGTATGCTCCGGGACATATCAAGTGTCCCCGTGATCATGCTCACAGTTCGCGACGAGGAGGAGGACAAGGTACGTGGCCTTGAGCTCGGGGCTGATGACTACGTCACCAAGCCGTTCAGCGCTCGCGAACTGGCCAGCCGGGTGAAGGCTGTGCTGCGTCGCACTCGAGGCCCACGTGATCCTCAGGAGTCAATCCTGAAGATCGACGATCGATTGAGCATCGATTTCAACAAGCGCGAGGTGATCGTTGAGGATGAGCGTACCCATCTTCGTCCTACCGAGTTTCGGTTGCTGTACCACCTGGTGCAGAACGCCGGATGGGTTGTGCCGCATGAGACGCTGCTGTCGAAGGTATGGGGCTACGAATACGGCGAGGACGAAATCCAGAATCTGAGGCTCTATATCAGCTATCTGCGGAAGAAGATAGAGCCCGATCCCTCCAACCCCCGCTATATCTTCACGGAGATCGGGACGGGATATCGCTTCGTCGACTTTCGAGAAGGCGAGAGTGAGAAGTCGGAGGAGGAGTAGCATCTTGGCAAGAAGGTAGCAGGCTCCCAAGCCTGCTGTGAGGATTCACCAGCGGCAGGTGCGTTCACGGGAAAAAGCCAGGATGCCCCACAGCTTGCTGTGGGGATGAATGGCCGGCAGATGTGCACAGTCCATGATTCGACACCAGGCTTTTTCCTTAGGAAGAAGCCCCGCAGCTTGCTGCGGGGTCCTTCACTCGGTGGCTCGAAGCCGGGTCACTTCACTGCTTAAGTCAGTGACGGCTCGAAGATCATGAAGCCCCTCTGGGATCTCCAGGGGGCTTTCCTTTCTCTAATGCAGTTCTAATGGGCCTCTAATGCGAATCTAATAGGCTCATGGAATCATACTCTTGAATGTAGGATGGGTATTCAGGAGTTACCATCTGTATCGCGTAGGTTTATGGCACAGGACAAGGAGGTGCTGCGATGACACAGTTGACTCGGTGGGATCCCTTCCGTGACCTGATTAGTCTACGGGAGGCAATGGATCAGCTTCTGGAAGAGAGTGTCGTACGGCCCAGAGCGGGCGAGCTAGCCCCTCGAGGATTGGGTTCATTGGCTGTCGACATGTATGAAACAGATGAAGCTGTAGTGGTCAAGTCTGGTGTCCCGGGCGTCGACCCTGGTGACATCGACATAAGCGTCACGGCGGACATGCTAACGATCAAGGGTGAGACCAAGGCTGAAGAGGAGGTCGAGGAGGAAAGCTACGTCCATCGCGAGCGGCGGTATGGTGCTTTCTCTCGGTCCCTGACGATTCCGGTACCCATTCAAGCTGACAAGGCGGAAGCTGAATTTGAGGACGGGGTGCTAACGCTGACACTTCCGAAGGCTGAAGAAGTGAAGCCTAAGGCTATCAAGGTCAAAGCCAAGTAGCCGTGCGACCATTGGCGACTGGAGGATCTAGGAGGTAACAACATGACCATCACAAGAGGAACACCTTGGCGTGAGATGCGGACGTTGCGCGAGGCTATGGACGAGTTGCTCGAGGACAGCTTCGTGCGTCCGGGCCGACGCGAAACGCAGCGCCGGGAGCGGCGATGGCGTCTCCCTTTGGACGTGTACACGACGCCTGAGGAGATCGTTATCGTTGCATCGCTGCCCGGGCTGACCGGCGATGAGGTGGACATAACCATCGACGGCGACCGATTGACTATCCGCGGTGAGCTACGAGCACCCCTGGAAAACGTCGACTACCTCTTCCAGGAGCGTGCCTATGGACCCTTCGCACGGACGCTGACGCTGAACGTGCCTGTGGACACGGCTGAATCCGAAGCTGTCTTCGAGAATGGTGTCGTGACGCTGACTCTACCTAAGGCCGAGGAGAGCAAACCAAGGACCATTGAGGTCAAGAGGAAGTAGCGTCGACCGAGCATCGGCTAGAACGGGCAGGATCGAGAGATCCTGCCTTTTTTGTTGTTTCTCCGCCCCGCTGTGACTGTCACAGGTGTGCTTCTGTTTAGCTCGCGGCACACGTCAACAGACTTGCCGACGTTCCCTTTGCACCGACGGATAGCCCGACCGCCGGCAACCGTGCTATGACCTACGCTGATCGGGTCGATGTCCAATATGTGGAGTCAAGGGGCCCAGCACCTGGAGAGCAGCGAACGTCAGTGCGGTTCCCGCTAGGGCGATTCGCCATCGCCCCAATCCGCAGGCGACGCCGATGGCTGAAGTAGCCCAGATAGCGGCTGCTGTGGTCAGGCCCAGCACCGAGCCTCGAGTTACCAGAATCGTCCCAGCTCCCAGGAACCCGATTCCCTGTGCAATGCTGGCGATCACACGAACTGGATCCACCCGCGTCGGACCGACCTCCATCGCGCGCTGTGCCTCTTCGGTGATCTCCAGGCTCAACAGGACGAACAGCGCGGCTCCGAGGCAAACCAGGATGAAGGTGCGCAGGCCGGCTGGTTTCTCTTCGTGTTCCCGTTCCCAGCCAATCACCCCGCCCAGGACAAAGGCCAAGACCGATCGCCCGACGATAGTCCAAAACGTCATTGTCCTTCCCTCTAGTTGGTTCTCCTACGCAGGACGTCCAAAGGAAACAGAAGAGCGTTGAGCGTACAGAGGATGACCTCGCCTCTGGGCTCAACGCGCTCTTTCGGGGACGGCTGGTAGAAGGTTGTCTAGCCTCGGCTCCTATTCCACCAGCTTGACGTCTGTCGCCTCCGGCCCCTTGTCCGACTCCGTAATGCTGAAGAGCACCTGGGCGCCCTCGGTGAAGCCGTTCTCCTTGCCCGAGGTGATTGCATTGCGGTGGAAGAAGATGTCTTCGCCATTCCGCATGGTGATGAAGCCGTAGCGCTTCTTCGGCTCATACCACTTGACGACCCCCTGCTGTTCCCCAGATTCCAGCGATTCGACCGACTGATCTTTCCGACACTCACCGCACGTGGTGGGTTCCACCTCGAGTCCCATCTTGTCCAGTCGTCGCTGTTCTTCGACGGTAAAGATGAACTGCTTTCCACATTCTTCGCATGTGGCCCAAGTATCACGATAGGGCACCGAGAACCTCCTTGTACTACCTTCTGATGGCAGAAACTGTCGTCTGGAGATCTTGCGTAGCCTCCAGGTGCTTCTTGCGTTAACTATCGGAGATATCTTACGTGAATGGGGGCGATTTGTCAATCTGGGAAGATCATGGTCGGTGTGGAACAAGGTCTCTCGATTGCGAAATCAGGTCACCACATGTAGAATGGACCGCCAGACCATGGGAAGTGAGGAGTGACAATCGCCCGGTATCCCGCCCCTGGACATCAACTGCGGGACAGCCTCGGCTGCAAGTCGGGACGGTAGTGCTCTTGCGGCGGGAGTACTGGCAAGACGGTAGCTGTGCCTGCCCGTGCCTGTGGAGGGACCGCGCTGACCTCCGCCGATGAGGGGGCTTGATCCGATAAATGGAGAACTTCGTGACGAGTGGCGCGCGGGACAGGCGAGGCTCCAGCGCTTCTGCACGGCGAAGCTGCAGGCGCACTGACCAGGGTGTTCACGCTCGGGTTCTGTGAGGTTGCCCCCAGCATGTTCGCTGACGTCATGACTAGCCGTCGAGGAGGAGGTTAGCTGGTGGACGTTGCTGTGTCGGAACGCGAGGTGCAGCGTAGCTTCGCCCTGGGTGTTTTTAACGGTGCTCTCTTCAACTTCGCCGCCCGTCTGATCGATCCACCGCTGGTGTTGACCTGGTTCGTCAGCCAACTGACCCCCTCCAACCTGCTCGTCGGGATGGTGGCGCCACTGGGACAGGCGTGCTGGTTCCTTCCACAGGTCTTCGTGTCGACGCGGATCCAGCGCATGGAGCGAAAGATGCCTGGCTATTCGCTGGCGGCGGCTATCCGTGTCGTGGTTTGGTTCCTGTTGGCGGCCGCCGTTTGGTTCATTGACACTCCGACCATCTTGCTGCTCAGCTTCTTTGCACTGTACAGCACTGCCTGGGCGGCTGGAGGGCTGGCAGGCCTTTCTTTCTTCGACGTGGTGGCGAAGACCATCCCAGCGCGCCGGCGCGGCTCGCTCTTCGCTTGGCGTCAGTTTCTGGGAGGTCTCCTGGGGCTTGGCGCGGGCTGGGTCGTGAACGTCATCCTTAGGCAGCCGGCATTCCCATTTCCAAGAGGGCACGCCTTTCTCTTCCTGCTCTATGGGATCACCATTATCCCTGCCATGGGCGCGTTTGCCGCGATTCGAGAACCACCGGGCCAGGAGGTGCTGGCCCCCCTTTCCCATAGCGGGCAGCTGAGAAGGGCCCGGGAGGTCCTGCGGACTGATGCTGTGTACCGCCGCTACATCGCAGCTCGTCTGGTCTTGGGTCTGGCGGAGGTAGCTCTGCCGTTCTACGGCATCTATGCCAAGAGGGTACTCGAGGCGCCCGAGAGTATGGTGGGCATCTACGTGGCTACTCGCGTCGCGGCGCAGTTGATGTTCAATCTGCCGTGGGGATGGCTCAGCGATCGGCACGGGAACCAGATCGTGATGCGCCTGATGAGCATTGGCAGCGGGTTAGCCGCCGCCGGAGGCGTTGCCCTGGTGGTTGCGGTGGAGTCGGGACGACTTCACGGTGGCAGGCTGCCCTATCTGGCTGTGCCACTGTTCTTCTTGAATGGAGCAGTCCTTCCCGGCAAGATCCTCTCTGGCAGCAACTTCTTGCTTGAGCTGGTCTCTGAGGGCCAGCGTCCTCTCTATCTTGGGCTCTCCAACACGCTGATGGGCGTTGTCGTCCTAATCTCGGGGCTCGGGGGTCTCATCGTCGATCTGTTGGGCTTCGTGGGCCTGTTCACGGCGGTGGCCGGGCTCTGCGCTGCGGCCTATGTTCTGGCGTCGACGCTCCCCACGAGCAGGCAGCGTCAGGAATGCAACCCAGCAACTTAGAGGCGGTGTGTTACTATGGTTCTCAGGAGATCAAGGATGTCCCAAGAGACAAACAACCTAGCGCCCATTGAACCGCCGGCCGACGTGCCCGAGATCCAGCGCGGAAACTGGCTCTCCCTGGCAGCCGGAAGCCCCATAGTCGAGTATGTGACGGAGGGTCTCTGGGATCGTGCGGAACCACCGGGGGCCTGGGAGGTAGCTCGGCTTTCTCAGGCAGCATACACTTACCGCGAGACGCACACGCAGTGGTCCGTCGTGGCCAAGTTCTACGCAGTCAAGGCAGGGGCGTCGGCGCAGGAGTACGCGGCCCGGGAGCTTGACTGCATCCGTCAGATTCAGGCCCTGGGCTCGCATAGCGATGCGGCTCGAGCTATCACCCCGCGAGGCGTGTGGCGAGGCGTGTTGTTCTTGGAGTATGTCGATGGGCTGACGCTCGAGGACATCATCGCCGTCCGTCGCAGCCAGCCGGGACGGCTGACCGATGCTCTGGAGACGGCGGCTCGCTTTCTCGCGGAGTTGCACGTCCGCAGCCTACGGCAGGATGAGGAACCGGACTTCGAAGCCGCCGTGCGCTACGCTCACGGGATAGTCCAGGACCTGGGGAAGCACGGTGTGCTCCAGGCAGATCCGGTTGCCCAGCGAGGCTTGACCCTTCTGATCGATCGGTGGGCCGCGGAACCGGCAATGGAGGAGTTCGTCCCTACGCTCACCCACGGAGACGCGACGACGACCAACTTCGTCTTCCCGGCGCTCGGTCAAGTCGTAGTCGTCGATTGGGAGCGGCTCTACGCGGGCGATCCGGCGTCCGATTTGGGACGTCTGACGGCCGAGATCAGCCATAGCGTCAATCAGCATGGGGGGAGTGTGGCCGAGGCAGAGCCCTTCGTCCAGCACACAGTGAACGCCTACAACGAGGCGCTGCCCGGAAGTTGGGATGCCCAGGGGCTTGTCAGCCGGGCTCGTTTCTATCGAGCGTCGAGTACCTTGCGCATCGCAAGAAACGGGTGGGTTTCCCGTTTGGACCGTACCGCCCTCGTGGCACAGGCGCTGGCTCTACTTGCTGAGTAGAATTGAACCCTCGCGAATCTCAGGCCGTGCGTTCTGAAGCCCGCGACATGGATCGTCTGGAGGCTATCAGTTGGAAGTCTATCTCATCCGCCACGCGCAGTCTACGAATCAGGTCTTGGATAACCGCGACGACGTCGTCTTCGATCCACATCTGACGGATCTCGGCAAACGCCAGGCTACATTGTTGGCCGAGCACTTGGTCGCAGGCGAGGAGCGGACACGGTTCGTGGGCAACAAGATCGACCGACTCGCCTGCAGCCCCATGTGGCGTGCCCTGCAGACGACGCAGCCCATCGCCGAGGCGCTTGATCTAGCGCCTGAGGTGTGGGTTGACGTTCACGAGCAGGTGCTGACGGAGTCCATCCAGCCTGGAGGTACTCGCGAGGAGATCCTGAGAGCATTTCCTGACGTCCGGCTGCCCGAAGATGTAGCTGCCGGTGGGTGGTGGAACCAGGGAGCGGAGACCCGGTCGGCGTGCATGGAGCGGGCCATCCGGGTGGCAGGAAAACTATGGCGGAGAGCCGACGACGGCGGCGAAAACCTGGCCATAGTATCCCACGCCAGATTCATAGACGTACTACTCAAGGCCCTGCTGGACCAGTTGCCGAGCCACGAAATCTGGTATCATCACAGCAACACGGCTGTCTCCCGCGTTGCCCTGAGCGACGAGCGGGTTGAGATTCGTTACCTGAACCGGGTTGACCACCTATCTCCAGAGCTTGTCTCTTGATCGTGCCTGCAGGGCCTGACGCGGCGATGAGCCACGGCCCCCTTGCCTCGGTGGCGCTGTACGTGCACGTACCTTTCTGTCGCACTCGCTGTGCCTACTGCGACTTCGACACCTACGCCGGACTAGAAGGCCTGGTGCCGGCCTGCGCGACAGGGCTTCGGAGGGAAGTGAAGGCTGTAGGTGAACGATGGGGGCCTTTGGAGGTCTCCACGATCTACATCGGTGGTGGTCACCCTCACTCGTTAGCGTGGCCTGCCTGGCCGGCCTGCTCGACGTGGTGCAGGATGCGTTTGACCTTACGGAGTGCGGTGAGATCATGCTCGAGGCGAATCCGGGAACGATCGACCGCGCGTACCTGTCCGAAGTGAGGTTTCTGGGCATCGATCGCCTGAGCATAGGTGCTCAATCGGCTCGCGACACAGAGCTGAGTATGCTGGGTCGCAGCCATGAGTGGGGCGATGTCAAGCGAGTCGTGGATCTTGCTCGCGCGTCGGGTTTCGAGAGACTTAGTCTTGACCTGCTCTTCGGGTTGCCCAGTCAATCATTGGAGGATTGGAGCGAGACGCTTGAGGCAGCCCTCGAGTTGAATCCCGAACACCTCTCCCTCCCTGGCTTGACTATAGAGGAAGGGACACTGTTGGCGCAGCGGATCACGGTACGGGAGCTTGCCGCACCAGAAGAGGCCCTCGCGGCTGACATGTATGAGCTGGCGGAGGACGTCCTGGCGAATGCGGGTTTCTTCCACTATGAGATCTCCAACTGGGCGAAGATGGATTCCGGCACGCCGCCATGGGGTTACGACTGGTGGCCTGACGACAGTGCTTCCGGGCACGCGCCGGACAAGAGTGAGGAGATCAGTCCCTACGTCTGTCGCCACAACCTCAGCTACTGGCCGAACAAGCCGTGGCTCGGTGTGGGCGCCGGGGCTCACTCGTGGATG
>JASFVD010000094.1:0-7707 GCA_050050015.1 Anaerolineae bacterium
GTCCCACCTCGGGCGGCGGCTTCTCGCTGATGGTTGAGGCGTTGGGCTTGGCAGGCATCACGGAGGTTCCAGTCGTGGTCTACAACGCGCAGCGACCGGGACCCGCCACGGGGATGCCCACGCGGACGGAGCAGGCGGACATGCTGTTCATGCTAAACGCTGCTCAGGGAGAGTTCCCGCGCTTTCTTCTTGCACCGGGGACGGTGGAGCAATCTTTCCGGATCGGCTGGCAGGCGTTCAACCTGGCGGAGCGGTATCAGACCCCCACGCTCGTTATGAGCGATCACTATCTAGCGGCTGCCTATCGAACGGTGGAGTTCGACGTGCTTGGCTTCGATGAGGTGGAGATCGACCGTGGGGAGCTTCTCACCGACGAGGAGTTGGACCAGCTGGAGGAGCCGTACAAGCGGTACAAGGTGACCGAGTCAGGCGTGTCGCCGCGGGCCACGCCCGGACACCCAAATGCTGTCTGGGTCTCCTCTGCCAACGAGCACGACGAGTTCGGCGCCATCAGCGAGGACGCCGAGAACCGGACCACTCAAGCGGACAAACGCATGCGCAAGATGAACGGTATGAGCAGAGACGTTGATGATCCAACCCTCTACGGACCGGAGGAGGCGGAGGTGACATTGGTCTGCTGGGGCTCGACATACGGGCCTGCGCGTGAGGCGGTCCGGCGGCTCAATGAGGAGCAGGCCGACAAGGCGAACCTGCTGCACTTCACCGCGCCCCACCCATTCCCGCCCGGGGCAGAGGCAGCGCTGAGGCGGGCCAAACGAACAGTCGTGGTGGAGGGAAATGTCACGGGTCAGCTTGAGACGCTCATTCGCGCCCGCACAGGCCTATCGGTGGACGAATCGATCCGCAAGTATGACGGGCGGCCCTTCAGCCCAGAGTATCTGGCGGATCATCCAGCTGTGGCGCATTTGTCGGAGGAGGTATGAGTCAGATGGTATCGCTCAAGGACTTCAACACGGACACGCTGCCCACCTGGTGTAAGGGTTGCGGAAACTTCGCTATTCTCAGTGCCATCAAGATGGCCATGGCTGAGCGAGACATCTCCCCGCATGAGATGTTCTTCGTGACCGGGATTGGCTGTGGGAGCAAGCTGCCACACTACATGCGGAGTACGGGCTTTCACACGCTCCATGGCAGGCCTCTGGCGGTCGCCACGGGAGCACGTCTTGCCAATCACGATCTTCCGGTGATGGTCGTCCACGGCGATGGCGACAGCTTCAACGAGGGTATGAACCACTTCGTCCAGACCGTACGACGAAACGTGAATCTGGTGGACGTGGTACAAGACAACCGCATATACGGCCTGACGAAGGGGCAGTACTCTCCCACGAGCGAGAAGGGAAAGATGACGCCGACCTCGCCGGACGGCTCCATCGAGCGACCGGTGAATCCTCCGGCGCTGGCCATGGCTCTCGGCGCGACCTTTGTATCCCGGGGCTTCTCGGCAGAGCTGCAGCACCTGGCATGGGTAATCGGTGAGGCGATGGATCATCCTGGCTATGCGCTGGTCGACGTCATGCAGCCTTGCGTTACGTGGAATCGGTCCTATGCCTATACGTTCTACAAGGACAGAGTCTACAAGCTGGAGGATGAAGAGGGGTATGACGCCACGGATCGCGAGGCTGCCTGGGAGAAGGCGCAGGAATGGGGAGAGCGGATCCCCCTGGGCATTCTGTACAGGGATGCGGGGATTCCCAGCTACGAGGAGCAGGTGCCAGCGCTGGAGGCTGGCCCCCTGGTGAAGCAGCCTCTGCGTACTCTGACCGAGGATCAGGTAGAAGCACTGAGAGCTGAGATCAGCTAGTCACCGATCTCGGTGAATACTCTGACGTCTCAGTCCCGGGGAGGCCGGGATGTGCCCATGGCAGAGGGATTGGGACCGTCCTGTGCGGAGAGTGCTCTCCCGACAGGAGGGGAGGGTGGCTGTGGCGCGCACGCACAGAATCGATGAACGCGGCGGCGCTGGGGCGACACGTGCACCCAGGACGATTCGCCACGTTCTTCTGACTATTGGTCGCTCTTGTGTGCGCGGCTACGAAATCCGCTCGGGATGGCTCTGGGCGATACTGATTGGGAGGGAAGTGTGGGAGAACGAGTCGTTGTTCGCCAGGACCGCCATTTTGTGACCTGCGTCCTGGCAGCCGATCCTCACGAGCCTGAGTCCGAAGAGCTCCAAGAGGTCAATCACATTCACGAGTTGACACCCTACGGCATGATGATGGTAAGCCTGGCGTCGTGCACAGGGATCGTGCTCCATACCTACGCGCAACATCATGGGATCGATCTGGAAGAAGTCTCGTTCGACGTGCGGTACGACCGTTTCTTTGCCGAGGACTGCGCCGAGTGCGAGGACATTGAGAGTTATGCAGACCACATTGAAGAGGCGATTTCGCTCAGCGGCAGCTTGGCAGACGGGGATCGAGACAGGCTGTATGCCGTCTCCCATCAATGTCCCATCCACACGATCCTTATGGACGGGATGGAGGTGCACTCTTACCTGACCGAGGACTAGGAAGTGCGGGTGAGAACCGTAGCCTTGGCTTCAGAGAACTTCATATGAGGTCAGCAGGGGGCGAATGGGACTTCGCTCGGCTGCCCTCAAGGCGACTGCAGATCGTAGACCATCATGGAGCGCGCCCTGACCTTGGGCACAGACGGATAGACACGGCCTATGTGGTGGGCGTTCCGATGACAAAGTGAGACAGGCCATCGAGGGACTGCAGTGTGACGTGATCCCAGCCTCCAGGTCTGGCGGAACTGTGAGGAAGGAGCACCTCCGTTTGCAGTTGTCTGACCTCGGAGACTGAGTCACGCCGAGAGCAGCGAGAGCATTCGCTACGACGCTCCAGCTTGACTGGAGGCGCCTGTTGACTGACTTGGGATTCTACTTTTGAGGCGACCCGTGCCAGCACCGGCAGGGCAAAGGAGCACGATATGAGCAAGCTGAAGGAGATGGGAACGCCCGTCTTCTGGGCTGAGGGCCACCCTGGTAGGCTGACGGCCGACGGTTGGGAAGTCGTCGTGGGGGGACTGGTTGAGAACCCGACAACGTTCAGGTACGATGACCTTCTGGATCTACCCCGGACGGTCGTCGAGGCCAGGCTGACCTCGGTGTCTGGATTCAGTGTAGGAGGAGCGTGGGGCGGCGTACACCTGAGTGAGATCTTCTCCGCTGTCAAGGTGAAGCAGAAGGCGTCCCACGTCGAGTTCGTCTCGCATCGCAAGATATATACGACTTGCATCCCTCTGGAGATCGCCCTACAGGAGCGCACGCTTCTGGCCTATGCGTTTGAGGGTGAGCCGCTGGAGGCCGACTATGGCGGACCGGTGCGCGCCTTCTGCCCCTACCTCTGGGGCTACAAGTCGGCCAAGAGTGTGATTGGCATCAATCTGGTCGACCACTCCATCCCTGGGTACTGGGAGAGGCGGGGCTACCCTGACGGCGCACAGATCAAGCCTCGACGAGTGCTGGACGTGAACAGTGGCGAGTATAGGCGCATCCCGGGCGGTGAGGTCACCGAGTTCATCGACTAGCTAGCGTTGGTAAGACCGAATCGGTCCCGTCACGGTTCTAGAAGGCGTGGCCGTGGGACAAGAATCACCTTCAACCCTGGCCTGACCGTCTTCGAGACCTGCGAGCGGCTCTGCACATTCTAGACCCATTGAGTTGACAAGGGGGAGGCATGCTCCAGACAGGCGACAACGCACCTGACTTCACCCTCGTGTCGGATGATGGCCGAGAGATGAGCCTCAGCGACTTCCGCGGGCAGCGGGTGGTGCTCTACTTCTTCCCCAAGGCTGACACACCGGGCTGCACGAAGCAGGCCTGTGCAGTTCGCGACGTCTACGCTCAGATTGAAGCCGAGAACGCCCAGGTGATCGGCATGGGCCCCGATCCGCCGGGGAAGCTGGCGAAGTTTCGTGAGAAGTACGATCTGCCCTTCGTGCTCCTTTCTGATCCAGACCATCACATGGCGGAGGCCTATGGCGCTTGGGGAGAGAAGAGGGCGTTTGGCAAGACGTACGACGGCGTGATTCGAAGCCACTTTGCCATCGACGAAGAGGGACGCATCGCGGACTTCAAGGTGAACGTGCGACCCCTCACAACGGCCGACCTGGCGCTGCGGCTAGTCCAATTGTAGCCATTTCCAGTCCGTCCGATCGGCTACGTCGCTGCCGCTGGCGACGGTCAACCGGCTTGTGGTGAGCTGGGGCACTGCTATAATGATTGGCCTCTTCGAAGAGATCGACGGCCGGGACTCCCTGATCCGTTGGAGTCGCGAGGATGCCGCCAACGCGGCGATTCACCCAGACAGCAAAGTCGGAGAAAGCTTGGGGTGAACCGAGGCCATTCTGCGAGGGGCAATCCTGGACGTTAGCGAGTGTCTAGCGCGCTCTGCCTAGCTGCGTGAGTCGTCCTTGGCCGCCCCTAGTGATCACCACAATCGAGGATAGCCATGCATGCACTGGACGTGATTGCCAAGAAGCGCGACGGCGGTGAACTCACGAAAGCGGAGATAGAGTTCTTCATTCAACGGTACACGGAGGGCGACATTCCCGACTATCAGGCAGCAGCCTGGCTGATGGCCCTCTTTCTGCAAGGTATGACGGAGCGCGAGACCCATGACCTCACGATGGCCATGGCTCGTTCCGGTGAAACTCTGTATCTAGGCGATCTGGCTCGCTCGACGCATTCAGGGCGCGAGCTGCTTGTGGTGGACAAGCACTCTACGGGAGGCGTTGGTGACAAGGTGAGCCTGGTCCTCGCGCCACTGGTTGCCGCGTGCGGGGTGCCAATGGCGAAGATGACTGGGCGAGGCTTGGGCTTCACGGGTGGCACCGTAGACAAGCTAGAGTCGATCCCAGGATACCGGACCGACTTGAGCGTGGAGGAGTTCAAGGCTCAGGTGGAGGAGATCGGAGTCGTCTTGACCGGACAGACTGCGGACCTGGCGCCGGCTGATCGGAAGCTGTACGCGCTCCGCGACGTGACTGCTACCGTGGAGTCGATTCCCCTCATTGTCAGCTCGATTATTAGCAAGAAGCTAGCCTCTGGAGCGGATGCCATCCTTCTAGACGTAAAGATGGGTAACGGAGCGTTCATGAAGACCATGGAGGGCGCCGAGGCCCTGGCGCACGGATTGGTCCGGCTGGGCAGGCAGGCAGGCCGGGAGGTCGTGGCGTTGATCTCGGACATGAATCAGCCGCTGGGTCGGGCGGTAGGGAACGCTCTGGAGCTACGAGAGGCTATCGAGACCCTGCACGGCGGTGGCCCTCGGGGATTCCGAGAGCACGTTCTCACTGTGGCTGCCGAGATTCTGCGTCTGAGTGGAAGGTCAGAGGACGCCGACGCGGCGTTGACTCTGGCCCTGGACACTCTCTCATCGGGAGCAGCGTGGGAGAAGTTCCGCGACATGGTAGAGGCGCAGGGCGGGGACGTGAGCGCAGTCGACGACCCTGAGAGACTACCCCGAGCTTCGATGGTCGAAGCTGTGCCCGCTCCACGGAGCGGCTATCTGGAGGGAGTAGACGCGGCTGAAGTCGGTCTGGCGGTCGTGGGCCTAGGGGGCGGGCGAGAGGAGAAGGGACAGCCCATCGACCACGCGGTGGGCCTGACTGTACGCCATAAGGTGGGCGATCTGGTGCAGAAGGGAACGCCGCTCTTTACCGTTCACGCCAACGACGAGGACAAGCTGACGGCAGCGCGCCAACGAATCTTGGCAGCCCACACGTTGTGTGACGAACCCGTCGAGCCGCTGCCATTGTTCCATCGGAGGATCTCCGAATGAGCTGCCTCGACCCGATAGACTCGGGAGCGGCAGCCTGAGGTTGGCGCTGTCCAGTTCGCCAGAGACTGAACAGGTACAGGGTATGACCCTCCTGGGCGCGTTGAAGCCCGCGAGGCACCGGCTGATCTGCGCTACCCGGGGGGGCGGCGGATCCTGACGCATTCCTCTGGTTTCCTGCGGCGTCCTAGGCGGGCAGCGCAGGAGAGAGGGTGCCGGCGGACGAGAAAGATGGAAGATGGAAGGGGATGAAGCGGTGAACAAGAGGGGGCTGACAACGCTGGTTGGCCTGGGAGCAGGCTTCGCGCTCGGCTTGATAATCGCCTGGATCTACTGGATGCAGCGGGAAGAGGCGGCAGAGACACTGCCTCCGACGATGTCGGAGGGCGAGCGACTGCCACTTGAGCCCGGACTGGCAGACAAAGTCAAGGATCCGCCGGCCCGACCTGAGCCGGACGATTTGACTCGCGTCGAAGGTATTGGACCCAAGATATCGAGCGTGCTACGGCAGGCGGGAATTGTCACCTTTGGACAGCTGGCGGAGACCCAGGCCAGTACGCTGAGGCAGATTCTGCGCGCGCAGGGGCTTCAGTTTGCGGATCCTACGACGTGGCCTGAGCAGGCCGCGCTGGCGGCCGTCGGCGACTGGGAAGGGTTGGACGCCCTACAGCAGCAGCTGTCTGGAGGACGAAGAACCTGATGGCCCCACGGCCGAGCACCAGATCCGGCCCGCGCGCTGACTTCGTGTAACGCGCACGACGCGGGGCGGCATCCGCCGTGTCTGCAGGCCAGGAGACCCTGGCTACATCTCAACCTTCATCATGCGGCTTTCGCGGTAGCCTACGGTGACCGTGCGCCACCCGCTGAGCATCTCGTCCAACTCAAGCTCGCCAGTGTCCACTCGCAGACACGCAAGGGGCGCAAGCTTCTGGCGCGTGGCAATGACTTGCACGTTATCCACTCCCGCCTGCCTGATGACTTGTGGTGTGAACTGCTTGTTGCCGCGACCAAAGATGAAGCCGCTGCCCCCCAGCGGCGTGACAACAATAACGCGCTTCTCGTACTCCTGGAAGAGGCCCAGCATGGCGCGCTCGTTCACATCCTCTCCCACCAGGGTGCCGTTGCGAACTGCATCTACACCAAGCAGCGTCTTCTGAAGGCCCATCTCTTCGCTGATCGCTTTGACGGTCGTGCCTGGTCCGAGCAAGTATAGCGTCTCGTCGTCCATCGCCTCAATGACGAACGCTGCGATCTCTCGCTTGGCTTCCTCGACTGAAGGGCTGCCGCTCGAGGCGACCTTGCCGTGCTGAAGGAAACGCTGAGTGCGGGGTACCAGGAGATAGCCGTAATGCTTGGAGGCCAGACGATCCTCTCGAAAGGCCTGCTCATCGATGTCTAGCACCTCCTGTTGCGTCACATCGGCACCCTCAACGAATGCGTCCACCATCTCGGCGGCGGCTCTCGGGTTAAGGGCGAAGACGGAGCTGTAGACCTTCACGCCCGCAGGCACGGCGACGACAGGGAGTTGCGTCCCGACTGCGTCGCAGATGTCCCGAGCAGTGCCGTCGCCACCGACGAAGATGAGGAGCTCGGCGCCGCGCTCCAGGATCTGTAGAGCGATGCGTTTCGTGTCCTGGGCTGAGGTGTCGTCCCCGATGTCGCCAACGACCTTCGGTGCGAGGTCGATCTCCTTGACGAAGTGAGCACCCATCTCGCCGGGCGCGGCCAGGATCTCTATCCTGTCAGTGTGCTGCAGATGGCTCAGAAACGTGGCCGTGCGGCTGGGCGTCACTGGGTCAGCACCTAGCTCCAAGGCTCGCCTGTGGAGTTCTCCGTCGGTCCCCTTAAGCCCAACACTGCCGCCCATGCCGGCGACAGGGTTGACGATCAGGCCAAGCTTCTT
>JASFVD010000095.1:0-7689 GCA_050050015.1 Anaerolineae bacterium
TTCCTCCCAAGCGCGAAGGCGCGGGGAGGAGGGCCGATCCGCTACAGGTCAGTCGTCGTGTTTCGTACTAACCAGGGCGATAGCGCGGTGGAGTACGCGCTGCGCTACGGCCGCCTTGCTCAGAAGAGGGAGTTGGTCCATGTTGCCGTCGCGTCCGATCAACAGGACGCGATTCGTATCGACGGCAAACCCTGCCCCGGGCGCCGTGACGTCATTCGCCACGATCAGATCTAACCCTTTGGACTGCAGTTTGGAGCGCGCATTCTCCACAACGTGCTCCGTCTCAGCGGCGAAGCCGACCATCACCCGAGGGTGACCCGAGTCTGCCCGGCGCTCGCCCACAGCATCTAGGATGTCCCCCGTAGGCGTCAGGGCAATGGCCATATCACCCCCATCTTTCTTGATCTTCTCGCCAATCGCATCCCGGGGACGGTAGTCGGCCGGTGCAGCAGCCATGAGCAGTATGTCGACCTTTGAGGTGAACTCCAGCACCGCGCTCTTCATCTCCTCGGCCGTCCCCACGTCGACTCGCTCGGCGCCAGCGGGTGTCGGAAGATCCACCGGACCCGACACGAGCGTGACCTCCGCCCCATGATCCAGCGCCGCCTGTGCCAGAGCGAATCCCTGTCGTCCAGACGATGGGTTGCTCAGGAATCGCACTGGGTCGACGAACTCCCGCGTTGGACCAGCGGTCACCAGGACCTTCCGGCCAGACAAAGCACCTTGGCGCCCCAGTACCAGTCGAATGTGTCCCAGAATCTCGTCTGGCTCTACGAGACGGCCCTTACCTTCCAGTCCAGAAGCCATCCGGCCTCGCGCTGGCCCGACCACGTGAACGCCGCGTCCCTTCAGGACGTCGACGTTCGCTTGAGTCGCCGAATGGCTCCACATGCCGACGTCCATGGCTGGGGCCAGCAGCAGCGGACACCGGGCCGCCAGCGCCAGCGTGGATAGGAGATTATCCGCCAGACCATGCGCCAGCTTAGCCATCGTGTTGGCTGTGGCCGGCGCAATGACCACAAGATCGGCAGCATCCGCCAGGCCCACATGGGCGATGTGTGTCGCCAGCCCCGCGTCAGAAGTCCGCCACATACTGGTGTAGGCGGGCCGGCCCGTCAGTGCTTCGAAGGTCAGCGGCGCAACGAAGCGGGTGGCCGACTCCGTCATCACCACGTCGACGTCGGCTCCGGCCTGAGTCAGGTGGCTGGCAAGGGTGCACACCTTGTATGCTGCGATGCCCCCCGTGACACCCAGAAGGATGCGCTTCTGTTCCAGCAGTGGAATGGTCTCCATGGTGATACCTCCAAACACGTCCTCGCTCGACGGCTCGCGTCCGTCCAATTCCATTATAGCGAACACAGCCGCTCCTGGTCAAGTCAAAGGCCTGCGGGGCGACCGTAGCGGGTCTCAACAGACTCGCTGCCGACCGCGTCCTAGGCAGCACAACTTGCCCAGGCCTGGCAGGTTTGCGCGACCTCGGCCGAGCGTCTTGGTCGCCAATTCCCCAGCCATCCAACCCTCAGAACCCCTCGAGCACAGAGCTTTGCGCTGTGTTCCTTCCAGGACAAGAGAACGTCCCGGCGTCTCGACCGGCGGACACGGAAGATACAGAGCACCTCTCTTAGGCTGCTTGCCCCGGAGTGGAACACGTTTCGGTCGCCTTGGTTTCCAGACCAGAGGCTTGACATGGGCTTCGCTGATGCTATCATAGGTGTGAGTAACCTTGACGACCATTGACCTGTCAGCGACACGCCTCGTAGAGACAACCCTCGGAGGTGGTCTATGAGCACGCCAAAGGTCGAGAGCTACAGATTCGGGAAGATGGTGGTCGATGGACGTCGGCACACGAACGATCTGATCCTGCTCCCCGATCGCGTGATCTCCAACTGGTGGCGGGAACGAGGACATCGATTGAGCGCCAAAGATCTGGAGGATGTGCTTGAGGCCCGACCGGAGGTCTTGGTCGTGGGCACGGGCGCTCACGGCGTGATGAAGGTTCCGCAAGAGACCCACCGTGCGGTCCGGCAAGCGGGTATCGAGCTTAGAATCGCCGACACAGACGCAGCGTGGCGCACGTACAACGACCTTCGACAAGATCGCGAGACCGCCGGTGCGTTTCACCTGACGTGCTGAGCGTTCCCTCACGATGGGCACCCTCAGGTGGTCAGCCACGTCAGGTCGACGTCGGGCAGGATACCCGGAATGAAGATACAGACCACATCCACGGTCCTGCTCACCGTCATCCTAGCTCCTCTGCTCCTTACGTTCCAGGCTGCAGCCGACACCAGTACCATTCCTGATCCCCGCTTCGGCGTCGTCGAAGCCTATCAAGCACCAGATGCCGCCACGGCGCTCGGCGCGGGATGGACCCGCGTCACGTTCCGCTGGAACGAGATCCAGCCCAACGGCCCCGGTGAGTGGAACGTCCTACCCATCTCTGACGAGATGCTGAGCGGTGAGCTGAGCCGAGGTCGTCAGGTGGTCGGGTTACTGGTCACCACCCCCGGATGGGCTACCGATCTGGCCGTGGGTCCTGGCGTGCCGAGGAGCCTACACTTGCCCACGGACGATCCCAAAAATCTCTGGGCCGGCTTCGTCCGCACCATTGTCAACCGCTACGCTGGCCGAATCGACCACTGGATCGTATGGAACGAGCCGGACATCCCCGGCACCCACCACATGAGCTGGGGAGGGTCCGTGGAGGACTTCGTGCGGTTACTTCAGGTGGCATACACCGTGGCACGAGACACGAACCCAGATGCTGTGATTCACCTCCCTGCCGTAACCCACTGGTGGAATGAGGACTGGTTCGGGGATTTCCTGGCCGCGCTCGTCGATGCCCCGAACGCCGCCACGAACGATTACTACTTCGATGTCGCCACGCTCCACGTCTACTTCCAACCGGAGACTGTCTACGACATCACCGTACACTATCGTGACATGATGCTCGGATATGGCATGGTCAAGCCTATCTGGATCGGCGAGACGAACGCAGCCCCGTCACAAGACACAGCCTGGCCCGTGTCGGGCGCGCAATTCAACGTCTCGCTAGAGCAGCAAGCAGCCTACATCGTTCAGGCCTTCAGCCTAGGGATCGCCGCCGGTGCAGAGCGTATCGCCGTCTACAAGATGGCTGACACCGAGGCGGATCGACAGGCAAACCCCGAGCCCTTTGGGCTGGTGCGCCAGGACGGCAGCCGTCGCCCCGCCTTCAGGGCCTATCAGGCGGCGACGACTTACCTTTCGGGCTATCGGACTGCCCGCTGGGAGCGAAGAGACACGATCGCGACGGTGACAGTCGACCGAGGTGATCGAACCACGACCGTCCTCTGGTCCCGGACCCCGGAGGCCCAGACCGCGATGGTTCCGGCGCGCGCGACGCGGGGCCTGCTGGTCGACGCCCGGGGAACCGCCCGCCACGTCTATCCGGAACGTGGATACTATTACGTCGATCTGCCCGGGGCGCACTGTCCGCAGGGATGCATGATCGGCGGTGAACCGTACATGCTCGTCGAAACCGCGCCAGTCGCTGCGGACACGGCTCCTACACCGCAGCCACCCGTCCCGACGACGACACACATGCCCGCGTCCGACGCCTCCGTCACGCCGACTGAGACACTGCCGTGGACGATGACGCCCAGTCCTTCGCCGACCGCGACCTCAACGACGACCCCACGCGTTCGGGAAACCAGGACAGCGACAGTCGGCCCGACACCATGTGCCACCCCTTCCTGCACACCGGTCCACGCAGCGACGCCGACAGCGACAACGTTGCCAAGACCCACGCCTTTGCCGACACCGTCGCCCTCATCAGGTACGCGGGCAACGCCGACTCCGTCCCCACCCTTAAGGTCTCTGGTCGCGCACACGGCGAATCCCGACCGCCCCGTGGTCTTGATCGGCGTTCTGGCAATGATCCTGGGAGGCGCGGCCCTAACTGCGCAAGAAGAGCGGCCGTAGCGCATCGACGCCCTGTCGAGCGCAGGGGTAGCCCGGCCGATGCGAGGAATGAGGAGAAGAGCGACATGTCAAAAACGAGGGTCGCGCCCTACGGATCCTGGAGTTCGCCGATCACGGCAAACCTTGTAGCCGGTGAGTCGCTGAGCCTCTTTGACATCACGGTGGACGATGATACCACTACATGGACTGAGATGCGCCCCGGCGAGGATGGTCGGTACGTCGTCGTACGCCGGTTTGCTGACGGATCGATCCTGGATGCGATCCCAGAACCGTTCAGCGCTAGAACGCGGGTGCACGAGTACGGCGGTGGCGCCTACGTGGCGGATGGTGACACCCTATACTTCTCCAACTGGGACGACCAACGGCTCTACCGTCAGCGATCAGGCGGCGAGCCGCAGGCCGTTACACCCAGCCTTGACGTGCGGTACGCCGACGGTGTGATCGATCGACACCGAGACCGCATCATCTGCGTACAAGAGGATCATCGGGCCCGGGGAGAACCAGTCAACTCTCTGGTTTGCATTCCTCGCGAAGGCGACGGAGAGCCAGACGTGCTCGTCTCGGGGAACGACTTCTACGCTTGGCCTCGCCTTAGCCCGGACGGCGTCCGCCTCGCTTGGCTCACCTGGAACCATCCGAACATGCCCTGGGATGGTACGGAACTCTGGGTTGGCGATCTACGGAAGGATGGGTCGCTTGCCAGCAGAGAGTGTGTTGCCGGGGGCCCCGCGGAATCCATCTTCCAGCCTCAGTGGTCGCCGGACGGCAGGCTGACGTTCGTCTCCGACCGGACCAATTGGTGGAATCTCTACCAACTCCGCGAAGGGCGCGTGGAGCACCTGCTGGATCGGGCAGCCGAGTTTGGCAGGCCACAATGGGCCTTCAGAATGCCCACCTACGACTTCGCGTCTGCCAACCGCCTGATCTGCTCGTACGTTCAAGGTGGCATCTGGCACCTGGCGAGCCTGGACATGGACACGCTGCAATTGTCCCCCTTCGAGCTTCCCTACACGGACATCGCCTACGTCAGGGCAGCTGCAGGCCGCGCCGTCTTTCGGGGAGGGTCGCCTACCGAACCCCAGTCCATTGTGCAGATCGATCTGCAGACTGGGCAGGCTGAAGTTCTGCGCCGATCGACCGAGATCCTTGTGGATGAGGGATACCTGTCTCGCCCGAAGTCGATTGAGTTTCCCACGGAGCACGGGCGCGTCGCTCATGGGCTCTACTACTCCCCGAGGAACCCGCGCCACGTGGGCCCGGCGGCCGCCCTGCCACCACTCCTCGTCATCAGCCACGGCGGTCCCACCTCCGCGACCACAAGCACCCTTGATCCGCACATTCAATACTGGACAAGCCGAGGCATCGCCGTCTTGGACGTCAACTACCGGGGAAGCACGGGCCACGGGCGGGACTACCGTCAGCTTCTGCAGGGCGATTGGGGGATCGCCGACGTAGAGGACTGTGTGAACGGCGCGCGCTATCTGGTCCGCCAGCAGGTCGTGGACGAGGAGCGGCTCCTCATCAGCGGCGGGAGCGCCGGAGGTTACACCACGCTCCGAGCTCTCACGACGAGCGACGACTTCGCAGCAGGCGCCAGCTACTACGGCGTCAGTGATCTGGAAGCCCTGACCAAGGAGACACATAAGTTCGAGTCGCACTACCTGGACCGTCTAATAGGCCCCTACCCGGAGCGAGAGGATCTGTACCGAGAGCGATCGCCAGTCTATCAAGCGGATCGAATTACCTGCCCCGTGATCTTCCTGCAGGGGACGGAGGACAAGGTTGTGCCGCCGAGGCAGGCTGAGATGATGGTCGACGTACTTCGAAAGAATGGTTTGCCGGTCGCCTACCTGCTCTTCGAGGGCGAACAGCACGGGTTTCGTCGGGCCGAGAGCATAGAGCGAGCCCTCGTCGCAGAGCTGTCCTTCTACGCACAAGTGCTCGGCTTCGGGCTCGGGGAGCAGCTGGAGTTGATAGAGATTGAGGGTTTATAGAAGGTAGTCCATCAAGAGGGCTCACGCCCCATCGGCCATTCCAGCGGCAGGGGAGGCCTGGTGACAGGCAACCCGACGCCGTCACGAAGAGCTAGGACACACGAGCAAGAAAGGAGAGAGACATGGCTGCAAAGAAGATCTTGATGCTCGTTGGAGACTACGTCGAGGACTATGAGGTGATGGTGCCTTTCCAGGCACTGCTCACCGTCGGTCACGAGGTGCACGCGGTCTGCCCCGACAAGAAGGCTGGAGAGACCGTCCGGACCGCAATCCACGACTTCGAAGGGGATCAGACCTACAGCGAGAAACGAGGCCACAACTTCGCCCTGAACGCCACGTTCGACGAGGTGCAAGCTGCCGACTACGATGCTCTGGTGATTCCAGGCGGACGCGCGCCTGAGTACATCCGCTTGAACGAGAGAGTGCTCGACATCGTGCGCCACTTCGCCGAGGCAGACAAGCCAATAGCGGCAATCTGCCACGGCCCGCAGGTGCTGGCAGCGGCCGGCGTGCTGCAGGGCAGGGGATGCTCCGCCTATCCCGCCGTCGGGCCCGACGTGGAGCGGGCTGGAGGTGACTACGCGGACATAGCAGTAGACGAGGCCTACGTGGACGGCAACCTAGTCACGGCGCCCGCCTGGCCCGCCCATCCAGACTGGCTGGCCAAGTTCCTGCAGGTGCTGGGAACGCAGATCGAGCTCTAGCCCGCTGCTGTGAGGAAGGCGCAGTCGGGGCCCGCGCTGAAGACTGCAGCGCGGACCCCGAGGCCGTCTGCGCGGGTGACGCGCCCCTTGCTCAGCAGAGGTTAGCGCTGCTTGGCGACCCAAGGTAGAATACACCCAGCATCGTCTCGGCGGAGGAGCGATGAGCTTCGACAAGAGTGACAACCTCATATGACCTTTCAAACTGAGGAAGGAAAGCGAAGGCCGGTGCCCTGGGTTGGCGTCGGCCTCGTCAATCTGGCTACACTCACCTGGGCGTCGAACATGACACTCGGACGGTGGCTGCGGGACGACATAGGCCCGCTGACCTTGGCGGCATCGCGGTTTCTTGTCGCGTCGTCGTGTCTGGCCATCCTATTGCAGCGTCAGCCGCGGAGGGAGCGCCGTCTGGGACAGGATCGGTGGCTGCTCGTGGCCATGGCGCTGAGCGGGGTCGTCGTCTTCACTCCCACACTGTACCTCGGTCTGCAGTACACCACTGCCGTCAACGCCACCCTGATCAACGGCATGGGACCGCTCGTAACGGGCGCCCTGGCCGCGTTGCTCATCGGCGAGCGTATGAGCGGACGGCAGATACTGGGCGCCCTCCTCGGTCTCCTGGGCGTTGCTACGCTGATCTCCGGTGGACGCCTTCGTTTCTGGGAATCGATGGACACCAGCATTGGTGACCTGATCGTCTTGGGAGCAGTGGCGCTGTGGGCACTTTACTCGGTGCTGGGCCGGCGGACCATGCAGGATCGCTCGGCCCTCTCCGCCTCTGCATTCTCCGCGCTCTTGGGGCTTCCTGCGCTCGTGTTGGCCGCCGCCTGGGAAATCAGCGTCTCGCGGTTCGCGTTTGATCCCAACCTCGTCCTGCCCCTCCTGTATATCGGCATCGCTCCAGGAGTGATCGGATTCCTCTCCTGGAATGCCGGCGTCCGTCGCCTGGGAGCCAGCGGCGCCATGGTGTTCTACAACACCCTCCCCCTCTACGGCGCGCTACTGGGACGCTTTTTGCTCGGCGAGCCCCTGGG
>JASFVD010000096.1:0-7688 GCA_050050015.1 Anaerolineae bacterium
TACAGAGGAACCATCGAGCCCGACGGGCGATGAGGGAGCACCGACGGCGGCCCCCACAGAAGCCGTGCAGCCACCCGCGGGGGAGGCTGGCGTCTCGCCGCCTTTCGTGATGGGGGCGGCGTTCGTGGTGGCCGGCGTTGTGGTCATCTTGGTGTGGAGATGGCGCAGCGAGCCCTGACGCTCCTTCGCGCAGAGGCGCGGGGTGATCGATCGGCACAGCGGCTTTCTGCCCCTGGGGCTCTACGGGCGGAGTCGGGGGAGCTGCACTCCGTAGCGGCGTCGCTCTCCCGGACGGCACTCGAGCCCAGCCATCCAGTCTGCGCGACATAGAGAAGACCAGCTACAGAATCCCCAGCCGGCGTGCTCTGTTCACCGCAAGCACCCGGGCGTTCCACGTCTCATCCCCCGCAATCCCCAGTTTGCCGTAGACGGCGGATAGATGACTGCGGACGGTGCTGTTGGATATCCCGAGCTCGTCCGCAATGGCGCTGCTGGTCAGTCCATTGGCGGCCAAGCGCAGCACATCGCCCTCTCGCGGCGTGAGGGCGATGCTGGAGGGTTGGAAGTAGCGCTGCAGAACCTCCTGCGGATAGATCAGTTCGCCCTGCGCTAGTCGGTGGACCGTCTGTCGGAGCGAGAGGACCATATCCTCCGTCTTCACCATGCAGCCCCGCGCTCCGGCCTCGATCAAACCACGCACCAGTATGCCGTCATCGGCCCCTACCAGCACCAGGATGTCCCCTCCTGGGCAGACCCGCTGAAGGTTCACCACCGTCGTCGTGGGATCAACGCCGCGGGACCTCGTCGTGACATCGAAGATGATGACGTCTGGTTGGCTCTCTCGAGCCATCGCCAAGGGGTTTCCCCCGCCGCTCACCGCAGCCACCACGTCGATCTGCGGATCCTTTCTCAACGTCGACAGCATGCCGCGCAGAGCCAGCGGGTGATCTTCGATGATGAGTGTCTGGATTGGCATAGGTACATCCTCCGCTCGCTGGTGGTCGTGCCTTGTTTCCGCTCACTCCCGGCGTGCCAAGGCCCGACATTGTCCTTGGAGCGTCACGCGGCGCTTGCCCGCGCGCGAGTCCTGAACCGGGCCGCGCACCTCGACACGAGTGAGCAGCTCACGATGGGCCCGGAAGCGCTTCTGGCGAACCCAAGCCGTTGCTTAAGGGGCCACTTGGTTTCGGGGACGACGACGCTGTCCACGATCCTCGCCTTGACTGCCCCTGGCTCCGGGGTTTCACGCGCCCTTGGTCGGCGGTGCGTGTGCTTCGCGTTGCTGTCGCCAAGTCCCTCTCCTGGCGGCCACTGATCTCCCGTCGAGCCGCATGGGAACCGGTTCCGGCATCCTCCCCGCGCGCCAATCGCCTGCCAGCCCGCTCGACGTGCGGGCGCCTCGCCGAGCTTGGTGTCACTCGGCTGCTGCCTGGTTGCGTAACCTCGTCCTTCAGCGCGTCTCCTTACTCGTCAACCATCAGGCCGTCTGTGGACTGATCGTCCAGCGCCGTAAGCGGACGCACGTGGCTCCCTATGGGGCCTCGGTGAAGCGGCCGGGAGCGCCGGGCGGGGCCTAGGAGTGGGGCGTCGTTTCGTCCTGGCGCGGCGGCTTGGGTCAACGCCGGATGCTTCCCCGCTACGTCTCTCTTGGGGGCGCGTCGCCGAGCGGAGGGGGACCCGGCGTTAGAACGAATGTTCTACTACGCGCCATGATACCTGGCGAGGATTGGGTGTCAAGCCCCCTTATCACACGTTATCCCAAGCTTCCACGCCATATCCCAAATGAGCAGCGTGTCCTTGCAGCGGCACGCCGGGGGCGAGGCGTGGTCCAATCGGGGTGAGCAGCGTCCGCGGGGCGGATGGACGGGCGTCCAGTGGCGCTGGACGCGTGCTGGATGCGTGCCTGCACATCTGGCCCATTGAAGGGCGCCACTGCGTGTGATAGGATTTTCCCTGAGTCACGCTATGAGAATCAGGCCTTTCGCGGCCGCGGGTCGCCATGAGGAGAGCCGGCGGAATGGAGCTCGCCTCGGGCGAAGGGGGCAGAGGCGTTCAAGGACAGACCCTATGGATTCACACTTAGCGCCGATCGGCGGTGGTCCCGTGGCTGGAGCCGAGGGCGCTGCGGCGCTTGCAGCGAGGATGACAGGGCCTACCAGGTACTGGTGGCGCAGGTGGCTGCCTCTCCTGGGCTGGGAGCGCTGGTTTCTCGTGACCGTCCTGCGCTGGATGCACCAGGAAACGGCCGGGAACGGAGGCGAGACGCCCTCGCCGTCGGCCAAGGCGACGGTCGAGTTCACCGTACCGTCGCTAGCCGAACGACTGGGGATGAGCGAGAGCGCGCTCTATCGACTCCTCAAGAGCGAGAAGATCGACGATGGCACGAGGTGGCGGCGGCTGGCGGTGCGCGAAAGCGCCAAGAACCCCATGGCGGAGGAGCAGGTCAAGCGGCTTCGTCGGTTCATACCGCGCCTGCGCTACACGGCCGAGTACGATCCAGAGAGGGGAACCACCGTTCGTCGGGGCATGGCGGTTGAGGTGGTGCTGGGAGATGTCCTAACCGCGTCGGACGCCGATCGGCTGGGGCTTCCCCCAAGCGCCACGGTGTCACAGGCCTACGGCGGAGGCGGCGCCTCTTCCGGCTCTTCGGACCGTGAGGGTGCCCCAGGGGCGCTAACTGCGGAGATGCGCACTGGCGGCCGGGCGCAAACGGCTGAGAAGGGGAACGGCGGGGCCCAAAAGGGCGTGTCGGGGAAGCTATTACTCACTGACGTACCCTATGAAGAGGTTGGCGTGCCCGCTCGAACGCACGTTTGTACGGACGTCGAGGCGCTGAGAAATGGCGTTCCGACTCAGCCGCGCGGGATCGATGCCGCCGTGGCCTTCAACCTGGCGCTGGACAAGGCCCTCGCTCTCCTCCCCGGTCTACCTAGCGCCGACAGCGCCCTCTACACGCTGGCGGCCGAGCTCCACGAGGTTGGGAGGCGCCAGCCCTCGCGAGCCTGGCCCGACGCCGGCGGCGCCGGCTGGGTGCTCGACGCGGTGCAGGATGCGCTAGGAGCCGGGCAATCTGTCCGCTCGTCGCGCCTGATGCGCGTGATCACCGACCGGTGGCGGGCGGAGGGGAACCCCTACGCGGCCTGCGCACCGGCGGAAGGCGGCGCCCCGGACGTGGCCGGCGGCTCTGCGGACCCGGCGCTGGCAGTGGTGTGGCGCGCAGCCACCGGCCGCGAGCTGGAAGCGGAGGAGCTGCGGAACTTGCGCTCCCTGGTGGACTCAGGGGGGGCAAGCTTGGTCAACGTCCTTGCGACGATCGGCGAGGCAGGAAACCGAGTGGACCAAGGGCTCGAGCCAGCGGTCATTGAGGGCATCGTCACGGGCGACATCCCTATGCCAGCGGCGACCCCGGAACCAATCGCTGCGGCCGTTGTCGCCGAGGGGGAGACTCCGATGTCGGAGCCGCGGGCCGGCGATGAGGATCCCGTGCTCGCGCGGGTGACGGAGTGGTATCTCACTGGCGTCAGCGCGCGGATGACGGCTCTGACGGCCGATGAGTTGAAGGACCTGACGAGCGAGCAGCGCGACGTCGACGTCTGGGAATACGCGTTTGAGCGAGCCAAGCACATTAGCAGCAGCCTGGGACGCTGGCACTACGTGCGCAAGGTGGTCCTCGATCCGGACATGGAGCGAGTTGAGCACTGGCTCGAGAGCGGCAAGCGTGAGTTCAAGTCGAAGGGGGATCGCGATGGCGGAGGACGGCGCAGGACCTATGGGAGGCGCGAACGAGCGGACGGGAGCGACAGATGGACGACGGACGATGTCTGACGGCGTGCCCATCCGCACCATCGCCCCTGGCCTCCTCGACGAGGACTCCGGATTGCCTGACGACGGCCTGCCACCGTGTGACCTGTGTCACGGGCTGAGAAGGGTCAAGGCTGACGTGGGACCAGCGCATCCTCTGTTTGCACAATTCATTCCCTGTCCTCGCTGCCGAGGCGCGGTCAAGCGACAGCAGCTGGAGCGGCGCTTTCGCGAGAGGCGGAGGCGCATCGAACGCTACTCGCAGCTGGTCGGTAGGGCCCGGCGTCAGACGTTCTCCAACTTCGAGCTGCGAAGGGACGAGGAGCATACCGAATTGGTTCGAGAGGCCTTCCGCGCGGCGCGTGCCTTCGCCGGAGAGCCGGAGGGATGGCTGTTCCTGTATGGGTCGAGGGGGACGGGCAAGAGCCACCTCGCCGCTGCGATCGCCAACCACTTGCTGGCGCCGTCGGGCGCAGAGCAGAAATCCCTCGTGCTGTTCATGACGGTCCCGGGCCTGCTGAACCTGCTGCGCAGCGGCTTCGAGCGGGGTGACCACGAAAACCTGCTGGCACTGACCAAGGAGGTCGATGTGCTGATCCTGGACGACCTCGGCGTGGAGCGGGTCAATGATTGGGTCAGAGAAACGCTCTACGAGGTCACCCACGCCCGGTGGCAGACTGAGTCTCCACTGGTTGTCGTGAGCAACCTGCGCCCTGAAGGACTGGAGCCCAGGCTGCGCGACCGGCTGATGGACGATGATTTGACCACCGTGGTGAAGGTGGCGGCCCCTACGTATCGCCAGCGAAAGAGGAATCCGGGGCTGGTGCTGTGAGGGACCTTGATGTCGCGGCAGTGAGGATGCACCCCTGGATAGCGAACAGGGTGACGACCAGGCTAACGAGTGGAATGGCGTTTCCGCACATCCGAGTTGGTCAGCATGAACCGTCGAAACGGACTATCGACCGAGGTCTGAGGGCTTGTGAGACATTGAGATCTCTATTTTGGAGGGTCATCCCGCGTGACCGAGGGCAAGGGGCGCAGGGTGCGTCGAAATGGGACAGGAGCGCCAGGGCGGAGAGTGGCCGAGTCCTCCCGCCGCGCAACTGCTGCTTCATGCCTGCAGGGGATGCGAGAGCACGGCTTGCCTCGTTCGTCCGATCGGTAACAGACGTGTTATGTGGGAGGGCCCGTGATTGAGACGCTGTTCCACGTGATGCTGGGGAGCCAGCACCTCGTCGTCTGGTCGATGGACCGGGAGGGGAACTACGCGGTCTACGCGCAGGGGCGCGACCCGGAAGCGGCGTGGCCGCGCTACGGCCGTCACCGACCGTTCTTGAGGCAGTGGATGGCGGACCGCGTCGGTCGATCGCTGTCGTCTCCGTACTCGGACACCGATGTCCACCCAGGATCGGCTCAGTATCCGCGGGTCTTGGCCCTGAACCTGACGCACGACCCCGCTCTTGACTACTGGGCCTACGTGACCCCCGAGGACATCCGCGTGACCGTCAGCCAACTCGCCCGCGCTCAGGGCGTGGAGAACGTGGGGGCCGTGAAGGAGAGAGTCCAAGAGCTTGGCCTGCGCGTACGGCGCACGAGTCGAGGCGACGCCGTCCCTATGTCCGAGGTCCAGCGTCACTTCGGCTTCTCCGTGGGTAATCACATCGTCCTGTATTCGGGCCAAGTTGCCGACTTCCTGGGTGTGCGGGCGGAGAGCGTTCCGGACATCGTCCGCCGGCTCGGCATCCACGTCCCGGGCCGTCGCCAGGTCGGGGTGCGCTGGGGCCACCTGCGGCGCGTCCGGCGCACGGGGCCTCGGTCCTTTGAGGTGCGCGATGAATAGGATGCTCGTATGCCTCACGCTGTGTGGTTGTCTCGCGATCGGCTGCGCGGCGCCCGCGGGCGGATCGCTCGATGGCCCGACGGCGGCTCAGGGCTCGGCGTCCGACGACGCCCCGTGCCGAGGCTCGGCCGCTCCCCCGTTGGCCATCCTCGATCCCATCTACGGCAGTTCCGCGACGATCACGCCGCACGGTACCCCAGTGCCGACGTGCACTCCTGGACCCGGGACGACGCCAACGCCGGGACCGACGCCTACCTCCATGCCGACCCAGGTTGCCGGATACGGGTCTGGCCCATCCATCCGGACAGCCTCGGCTCCCCAGAACCTGACGCTGTCACCCAACCACGAGAGCCTTGGAAGGGCCGCAGCAGGAGGGGGAGTGCGTGCTGTGACGTGGGATCGGTCGCTCACCTTGCTGACCGGGGCTGGAACCAAGACGATGCCTGCGTCCGTCATGCTGGGCGTCGAGGCGGAGGCCGGCGTCGCCGTGTCGCCCCGCGGCCGAATTCACGTCGTTGGCGGGCGGCGATACACGTACTCAGACGACGGCGGTGTCTCGTGGGTGCCTCCAGTCTTCTCTCCGGTGAGCCGGGACCCGCACATGGTTGTCGACTGGGACGGGCGCGTGCGCGCATTCTGGAGGGCGGGCGGGGTGATCCTCACTGCAAAGCAAGAGCTCGACGGCACGTGGGGCGGGGAGACCTCCCTGGGCGCCGGCGGCGACTACGACGCGGTCCGGGCCCGGGACTGCGTCGTCGCCCTTACCTCGTCACCGGCTCTCGTCTACCGCTTTCCGGGCGGCCGGGCTGCTGCGCTGGAGAGGGCTGGTCGGGTCGATCTCCACTACGACCGGGGCGAGCTTCTGGCTGGGATGGTGCGCGGGGGTGACCGAGCGGTCATTGGGCGCTCCCTCGACGGCGGCTTCACCTGGGAGGAATGCCTCGTGCAGCGAGTCGGGGGCGCCGTTCGCGATGTCGCGGTGGTGCCCACGGAGCAGGGGCCGTACGCAGTGCTCTGGATTCTGGATGACGGAACCTTCCCGTCGGTCATGGTGTCGAGGGTGCACTGGAGGCGCGGGGCCCGGTGCGGCGTGTGGCCCGAACCGGGCCAGGTGGATGAGTTGGAACGCGCTCCCTTCATCCATGCCCCGCGATTGTTCGCCATCGGCTGTCCCCAGACGCACTTCCGCGTCGTAGGCCATGCCGGCTCCTCTCTCATGGCCTTCACGTGTCTCGACGGCGGCGGCCGAGCGGACATCTTCGCGTCGCGCATGGCCGCGTCTGGCTTCTTCTCGGGGCCTTCCCATGGCGGTGCCCGGGCTGGGGAAGAGGCGCCTTACGATGACTACCTGGGGGACTTGCCGTGACCGGCCATCAACCGCGCAAGCTCTGGGTAGCGACTGCCGCGGCAGCGCTGGTTGCGTCCGGACTCGCCTGTCAGGGGGCCGGGGCATCGGTGGTTGACTACGCGGCCTACGGCCTGGACGACGTCCCTCCATACTGGGTGTGTGCCACGGCGACGCCGATGCCCACGAGCACGAAGGCGCCCTGTGCCTGCGTCTGCGACGGCTCGCGCGGCATCGACGAGTGTCTAGGGGCGGTGGGGCTTTGCGTCGGGCCCGACGAGCATTGGGGCCTGGAGTGCCCTCCTTGGCCGCCCACGCCGCGTCCCACGCCCACGCGGTTTGTGATGGTGGGCGGGCCGTTCCGCCTCCATCAACGGATCTGGATGCCGATCCGACCCACGGTTGCGCCAGAGCCGTCCCTGGGAAGCACCCTGGCGCCGCCGGGAGGGGGCCAGGTGGGGATCCTCCTTACGTCCTGGACCCATCATCCCGCCCATCGGTTTGACTTCGAGGTCACGAACGCGTCTGCCTCACCGGTGGATGTTGATCTCCCATCGCAGGTTTTCGTGCGGTGCGGCAATGGAAGGGCTTTCGCGGCGGACAGAGACGAGTACGCCGAACGGGAATTGGACTATCCGGACAGCCACCTTGGACCCGGAGAGACGCGTCGCGTCTTGGTCCCGATTCGGTACGAGGGAGAGT
>JASFVD010000097.1:0-7688 GCA_050050015.1 Anaerolineae bacterium
GTTCGATCCTGGAAAAGGGGAAGGCAAGGGTCTTCTGACCGGCGGCGGGATCCTCATTCGCGCTGAGGTCACCGATTCGCCCCACGAGCAGATTGAATAGCGTTCGCTCGTGCTCGACCAGTTGCACCGGTTCCCCGTCCGCGACTCGCACGGCTTCGTTCTCAGCGATCTTGCGCGTCCAATTCAACTGGACCGTGAAGTCGTCTTTCTGCAAGTCGACGCTGATCAAGCCAAGGGTCGCCAGATGGAGAAGGTCGGCCAGAACCCCCTTGACAGTTGGCCTCTCGTCGACGAGATAAGCGACGATGCCGGGAGGAAGATCCGAAGGCGGCTCCGTCAGGTAGGCTGCGATCACCGTACTCGCTCTATCCCGTCCCCAGACGTACCAGGCGCCGATGGCGCCGGTCAGGCCGAGCAGGGGCAAAAGGCAGCCTAGAGCTCCCAGGCTGACCTGCCAACGGGCACGACTCACAGCTTGGCGGCGTTCCTCCGCGGCATACTCCTGCTCCTTCAGAAGTTCTTGCTCCAACTCGTGCTGCCAGATCGGTTTCTGGGCCGCCGTAGCTCCGACAGGCATGCCGACATCCACAGACCAGGCCTCTCCTGGCGGCACCGGGCCATCGTGGGTCAGCCGCAGCGTGCCGTCCGACTGCGGACTGGTTGCACCGCCGGAGACGTTCACCTCATCGAAGGTCACTTCTGGAGGGAGGCGAAGTCTCACGGTGGCGACTTCCACCGAGGCATCTCGATCGGGGAAGACCACGGTCCAGTCGATTTTCTGGGTGTCGGTCAGCACCCGCACGGCACCCAGCACGTTGTAGCTCAGCTCGAACGTCGCGCTGTCGCCGGCCCCCAAGGCAGGAAAGGCCCATTCCACCAGGGTCGAACCGACCCGATCCTGGTTGATGACCACCTCCCTGCCGTTGAAGAGAACCCAGTCGTCCGATCCTCGTCTCTCCTCGACGATGAAGCAGCGTACGCAGGGCTCCGTGCTTGGCTGGAAAGCTTCCTCTCCCGACGTCACCTGCACGTCGACTATCTGATCGAGATAGAGCCAGGGAATGGTGCGATAACCGTGGTAGAGATAGCCCTCTTCGACTTCCAACGTCTGCCGTTCGGTCACGGCGAGAGAACCATCGGCTTCGATGGTCAGGTCGACGTCGAGAGCTTTCCATTGGTAGGTAGCCAGTGCCTCGTCGATCCGGCGCTGCCAGTCCGAGACCACGGCCGTCGTAAGCCCGTGAGGAAGGTGGACTGTGACCTCCAGCGGAGTGCCGTCGGGGATCATGCCTTCGGACTCGAAGATGATGGTCCGATCTCCATCAAACTCTGCGCTTGCTCCCCTTGAGGCGAACGCAACGTCTTCTGGAGCGACCCGCTCCGGCAACTGCACCCTGACCCTACTGGCCTCGACCGGGATGCCGCTGCGATCCGCGGGCACCGCGGTCCAGGTCAGCCGGTCGCCGTCGGGGTAGACCCATAGAGCCCCGAGTGCTCGGTACTCGATGGTGAATGCTCGCACCTCCGTGCCGGTGGTGGGTTCGTATTCCCAGTCGACTCGGATCGCGTCTCCCTCGCGAGCCACGTCGAACGTGCCAGGTCCGGATCCTCCTGCTCGATAGCTCTGGTGGCCCTCGCGAAGGCTCACGTCTGTGATGTCGCTCACGTACCTCAGGGGGATTTCGGCGAAGCCGGTGCGGAACTCGCCTTCGAAACGGAGCTGATAAGTCTCGGCTACGTCGAGCGATCCATCTTCCTGCACCCGGATGTCCACGTCGTACCGCTCGTAGGTGACGCTTCTCTGTGGCTCCGGGGCTGCTGACACGCTCAGCAGGGATAGTACGGCGAAGAGGAGCGTCAATATCTGTCTCTTCATCACCCCTCCATTGTTCTCGTGATATACGCTGGGCGGGCCACCGCCCAGCGGTCAGGGCAGCGTAGGGTCGTTCAAGGGCCCGGCGGATCCGGGGGCGGATTACCGCCGCTGACTACGTCTGGCGAACTAATCTCCGGGAGCGAGGACGACGTGCCAAGAGCCCAATATGGGCTCCTCTCCTGCTCCCGCCGGGCAGTCCTCGATCTCGAGTCCGGACACGATCGGCATGCCCAACTCGCCGACACTGACAGAGTAGGACGTGCTTGGCTGTGCACCGAAGTCGACATATCCTAGTCCCTTATAGGGCTTGAGCCCAGTGACGGCCCGATCGGCGCCCTGGGCCCAGGTGAGCCACACGACAATCGCCGGCACGCCTCGACCATCCTCGTCCTGCACCACCACCTCAATCCGGAGCTGCTGATCTGGATCACAGAGCTGTTCCTTCTCCAGCAACTCGAGGCGTCTTACGAACTCTGGCGTCGGCGATGGCGTCGGCGTCAAGGTCGGCGATGGGGTGAACGTCGGCGGAGGAGTAGGTGTGGCTGAAGGAGTTGACGTGGAGGAAGGCGTCGGTGTGGGCGTGGAGGTCGGCCTCGGCGTGTCGCTAGGGACGGGCGTGTTCGTCGGACTCGGCGTGTTCGTGGGCACGCGCGTCAGGGCGGGTGAAGGCGTCGGGCTCGTGGTTGGCGTGGGAGTGTCGGTCGCGGTGGGTGTCTGCGTGGGTGAGGGTGAAGGTGTCTCCGTCGCTGTAGGCGTGACCGATGATGTTGTCACTGGTGTAGGAGTCGAGGACGGCCTAGTACGTCGAGTCGGGGTGGGCGACGGCCTGCGCGTTGAGGACCCCGAGGCCGGCGACGGTGATGGTGACGTAGTCGTGGATCTCAGCGCGACGCTTTCCGGCGGCACCCTTGCGTCGAGGGCAGCTGCCAGAGTCTTCAGCCTTAGCAGAGTCTCGCGGGATTCCCCGGAGGCGTGTTCCTCGATCAGGGATGCCAGGGCTTGAGCCACGTCATCTTCGTTCAACCCTTCGAGCCGGGCACGTGTGCGGGTCAGGCTATCACCAGCCGCGTAGGATAGGGCGGCCAAGCGCACCCACTCGCGCCGATAGTCCGCACGCAGGAGCGTGGGGTAAGTGTTCGTGAACTGCAGAGGGTTGATGACCCAGGTGTAAACCAGACCTAGCGTTATCCCCAGAACGAGCCCGACGACGAGAGCATAGGGCAACAGCCGCTGGCTCACGATTCGCCCTCTAGGTATGGCGCCAGGGCTGGGTTCATCGCGCCGAGTGCCCTCGCTAGGCGTGTTAGACGCGTGATATCTTCCTCACCGCCTCCATCTTCAATCAGTTTTCTTGCCAACTCCACCACGGGGGTGGCAGGTGTGGCGGCATCGAGCAGTTCGAGTCGTGAGCGCGCTTCCTGAAGATCCTGATCTACCTGGTAGGCCGCTGCGATCATGAGGACGTAGTCATCGTGGTAGTCCTCTCGCAGCACGGCGGGAGACGTATTGGTGTAGGTGACGGGCCAAAGAAGCCAGCCGATGGTGATTCCCAGGATGAGACCCAGCGCGGCACTGACGGCGGCTTGTACAACCCACTCGGTTACCCGTTGGCCCACGTTTTGCACCTTTACCATAAGAAAACGCGGCGCTTGGGGCGCGTACCTGCCCGTGGACGCCGCGGATGGCCTTGGCTATTCGTATGCCGGAGGTGGGAGTCGAACCCACATGGGTCAAAGCCCACACGATTTTGAGTCGCGCGCGTCTGCCTGTTCCGCCACTCCGGCTCCACGTCAAATATACCAGAGAACATATGTCTGGTCAACCGTGCGCCGGATCCCTCCGGCTGCGGGAGGTCAAGGGGTCGTCGACGCCCGGCAGTGGCGTCCGCAAGCGTGCCCGTGCGCGAGAGCAGTCGAGGGTACAGTCGAGGGGACGGCTCATACCGCTATCGCGACTCTTCACAGGGACGATGCCGGCGTGATCGACGCCGTGCAAGCGAGCCAGACGAACCCCGAACTCAAAACGCGAGAGTGCCTGCGCGCCAGCGACATGGAGTACCTCCGTGCGGCGAGTCCGGTTGCTCTCTGAATCTGCCAGCTCGATGAGGGCGAACGCTAGGCTCTTCACCCACACCGGACAACGCCTTTCGTCGGTGAAGAGCCGCACGGACTGGCCAGCCCTCAGGTCTCCTATCACCCAACGAGTCTGCCTATCCCAGTGACTCCACGACGTCTCCGACAGTGACGGACGCTCCACCTCCGCGGACGGCCCGTAGATGAGGGACGTGCGGACGATGATGGCCGACGCGTCGGCATTGCGCACCGCTTGCTCCGCCAGGGCCTTGCTGCGTCCGTAGGCGGTGATGGGCGATGGGTGGTCTTCTTCGACGTAGCTGCCCGTCTTGCCGTCGAAAAGCACGTCGGTCGAGACGTGGACAAGGTAAGCGCCAACGAGCCCTGCGGCCTCGGCCACGTGCTGCGTGCCAACTGCATTCACGGCCTGGAAACAGGAACCCTGACCGGGATTGAGGGCGGCTGTATGAACGACTACTCTAGGACGCACTCTCTTGATCAGGCTGGAGACTGCCGACCGGTCTCGCACATCGAGCCGTCGCCAATCGACGTCACACCGTCGCTCTCGGTTGGTCAGGTAGGTTGCAGTGACGTCCCAGCGGGCGCGGGCGAGCCGGACGACCCATTCCCCGAGGAACCCACTGCCCCCCGTGATCACGATTCGAGGTCTAGTCATAGGTTCGCTCTGCGCGGATTGCGGATATCCGAGCTGCCCCCTGCTGCGTCTTCTCAGGGTCGCTTCTCCCGGCTGGACAAGAGCAGGGCTGTGAGGTTATCATGAGGTGGTGCCCAAGCATACTATCCCATCGTGAGCACCTTCTTGTTCCGTCTCTATTATACAACAGCTGAAGGAGAGAAGCATCTATGGATCCGCTGCACGCTTTCTTCCACCCCGAAGGAGTGGCTGTCATCGGCGCCAGCTCGAAGCCTAACAAGCTAAGTTTCGGTGTCCTGCGAAACCTCGCTACACACGGATACGAGGGACGCGTCTATCCGGTCAACCCAAAAGGGGGCGAGATCCTAGGCCTCAACGTCTATCTCTCGATTGAGGCCCTGCCGGACCCGGTCGACCTGGCGGTTATCATCCTTCCCCCGGAGCTGTCGATACAGACTTTGGAGGCGTGCGGTGAGCGAGGAATCAAGGCCGCTGTCGTCGTCGCTAGCGGATTCGGTGAACTGGGCACGGGGGGCGCGGAGCGAGAAGCCAAGCTGCGGGACGTAGCCGAGCGGCACGGAATGCGGCTGATCGGCCCGAACTGCATTGGCGTACTAGACACGACCAGCCGAGTTGACACGACGTTTCTGGCATCCATGCCAAGGCCGGGAAGCATCGGCTTCGCGTCCCACTCCGGCGCCATTTGTGGTGGTACCGTCGACTGGGCCGACACTGTGGGCTTTGGGTTCTCACGCATCATCAGCCTGGGCAATCAGGTGGACGTGAACATGGCCGATGCCCTCGCCTCCCTGGCGGCCGACCCGCAGACGAAGGTCGCCGTCGCTTATGTCGAGGGCCTTCCCCAAGGGCGTGAGTTCGTACGTGTCGCGCGCGAGTTGACGCAGCGGAAGCCACTGGTTGTGATCAAGGCAGGGCAGACACCGAGCGGAACACGAGCCGTCGCTTCTCACACGGGGGCGTTGGCCGGTGAGAACCGAGCGTTCGAGGCCGCCTGTCGGCGCGTCGGCGCGCTTCAGGTGGAAGATCTGGAAGGATTGATCGACGCAAGCTTAGCGTTGGCTTATCGAGAGCCGCTGTCCATCCCCGGCGTGGCCTTGCTCACCAACGCGGGCGGACCGGGAGCCGTGGGGGCAGACGCACTGGACCGCCAGGGACTCCATCTAACCGATCTCAGTGAAGACACTCAGGCGCAGCTGACACAGGTCTGCCCGCCCGGCACGATGACGGGGAATCCCGTCGACATGCTCGGTGGGGCGGAACCCGAGCATTACCGGGCGGCCCTGGATGTTCTGCTTGCTGCGTCGGAGGTGAACGGGATATTGGTTACGTTCGTCCCTCAGGCACTGACCAGCCCGCCGGAGATTGCGCAGGCCGTGGGCCAATCCGCGATGGATACCCAGAAGCCGGTAGTGTGTTGCATCTACGGCGGGCAGAAGATGCGCCAGGCAGCCACGATCCTGCACGAGTGTTCCGTGCCCCACTACCTCACACCGGGGCGGGCTGCCTTCGGCCTTGGCGTGCTGCGACGGTACCGCCAGATTGAGTCGAGGGAGGTGGAGGAAGCGCAGGCGCCGTCAGACATCCATCAGAATGAGGCAAGGGAGGCTCTTGGGGACTACGTCGGGAAGCGCCGGGTGCTGGATGCACACCTAAGCGCGGACGTGGCGGCAGCCTACGGGCTGTCGGTGCCTCCATCGGGCTTGGTGGGTACGGAAGAGAAAGCCGTAGCCATGGCAAGTCGAGTAGGGTATCCGATCGCGCTCAAGCGTGTGGCCCCGGGCGTGGTGCATAAGACTGATGTTGGGGGTGTCGTGCTGGGCGTGGAGGACGATGTGGCGGTTCGCTGTGCGTTCCAAGAGGTGGTCGGGAAGGGCGAGCGGGCTCTCGTGCAGCGGATGGTGCCAGAGGGCCGGGAGGTTATTGTCGGCGCGCAGCGCGACCGCCAGTTCGGCCCGATGGTCATGTTTGGACTTGGCGGCGTATACGTCGAGGTTCTGGAGGATGTGGCTTTCCGTTTGGCCCCTTTGACCGAGACTGAAGCGCGAGACATGGTCTTGGAGACAGCGGCGGGAAAGCTCCTCGAAGGTGTCCGAGGGCAGCAGGCGGGAGACATCGATGCCGTGGTAGACGCCATTCGGCGCGTCGGGCAGCTGATGATGGACCTTCCTGAGATTTCCGAGATAGATCTGAACCCGCTGATCGTAGGGGGTCCGGGGACCGGCGCGTGGGCGGTGGACGTGCGAATCATCTTGGGTGAGGCGCCATAGAGGAAAAGACGATGATCCGCCGATGCCAAGGCCGTGATTTCCAGACAATCTGGACGATCATCAACCGCGCCGCCAGCGTGTACGAGGGGGTCATTCCCGCAGACCGGTGGCGGGAACCGTACATGTCAAAGGCGGAGCTCGGGCACGAGATCGACGCTGGAGTCGAGTTCTGGGGCTACGAGGAGGAAGGGGAGCTGATCGGCGTAATGGGCATCCAGAGCGTGGAGGACGTATGCCTCATCCGGCACGCGTACGTTCGTCCTACCAGACAGGGCGAGGGCATCGGCGGAGAACTGTTGTCTCATCTCCGTAGTCGCTCGACGCTCCCGCTTTTGATAGGCACCTGGGCGGACGCCCTATGGGCGATACGATTCTACGAGAAGCACGACTTTCGGCTGGTTTCTCCAGAGCAGAAGGACGAGTTGCTGGAGAGATACTGGTCGATTCCGAAACGGCAGGTTAGGACCTCAGTGGTGTTGGCAGACAAGAGATGGTTTCGTCGCCATCAGGCGCAGGGCTAGAGGGAGGTTCCACGGCGTGTCCGACAGAGTAGAGATTGCAGCACTCGAGCGGTTGGTCCGCTGCTGCGGAGCCGATTGCGGCCAATGTGAGACATACGTGCTGTTCATGAACGGTGACGTGAGCGGGCTGGTCAACCGACAGACGGGGTATCGCTGTTGCTGGCTCCCAAGTGACTACCAGGATGGTCGCGTCTGTCCCATAGCCGCGTGTTGTGAGGGACGCGGACTGTTGTTCTGTGCAGAGTGCGATCAGTTCGGTCAATGTGAACTTGCCGC
>JASFVD010000098.1:0-7626 GCA_050050015.1 Anaerolineae bacterium
TCAAAGGCCTTCTACGAGAAACTCGGCTTCGAGGTCGTGGGCGGGGATGCACCGCAGAACTGGCTGATTCTGAGGAACAACGACCTCACCATCGGCCTCTTCCAGGGCATGCTCGAGAGAAACACCCTGACCTTCAATCCGGGCTGGGACCACAAGGGGGAGCCCGTGGACACCTTCACGGACATCCGTGAGCTACAGCGCCGGTTGAAAGCTCAAGGCGTGGAGCTAGTGACCGAAGTTGATGAAGAATCGACGAGTCCGGCAAGCTTCGTGGCGCTGGACCTGGATGGAAACCCAATCCTCGTCGATCAGCACGTCTAGCTGAAGAGTCGGTCAAGGTAGATCGACTTGGCCCGCCCTCGCCCCGAATCCATCAACAGATACGCGGCGCGGAGGTCGCGAGGGCCTCCCGCGTCAGACCTCGTCGGCTGGGCCTGCCCCAGACCGACTGCTGATTCCTTTGCTCAGCCCGGGCTCCTTTTGACAGGACAGGCGGATGCCACTATGATGCGCTTGGAGGGCTTCAACGACATCGTGTGCTGATAGGAGAACCTCTCGCCGCTCCTTGCTCGTGTGGTCGAACCTTCAGTCACATCTTGCCGATAATCGTGTGCTGGAGAGCACTCCTAGAATGAGGGGGGATCGTATGCTGAGAACTCTTTTCGGCGTCTTCATCGTCCTGCACGGGCTGGTTCATCTCTGGCCCTTCGCGTTGAGCCGGAAGCTGGTCGAGTACGAACCTGAGATGGGGTGGACGGGCCGATCCTGGCTTTTCACGCCTATCATGGGTGACCCCGCTTCACGCCTGCTTGCCTCCGTGCTCTACGTGCTCGCGACGGCTGCATTCGTCGCGAGCGCTGTCGGCCTGTTCGCAAACGTCTCATGGTGGAGGCGCGCCATAGTAGCCTCGGCCGTATTCTCGGCGGCGGTGATCCTCTCGTTCTGGGACGGAAGCCCAGAGCTCATCGTAGAGAAGGGGCTGGCTGGCTTCCTGATCGACCTGGGCATCATCCTCCTGGTGCTCGTCGTCAAGTGGCCTGCCTGATCATACAGGCCGGGCAACACCTACACGTGCGGCGAGTCTGAGGCAGCACGTTGGCCAGAGGCGCGCATGGAGAAACACCAGTCCACATGGAAAGATAGAGGAATACCTGCATGAATAGTACGGTTCGCAAACTGGGATTCTGGTCCGGGATCCTATCGGCTGCGCTTTCGGTTCTTTGGTTTGTCACGTTTCAGATGAAGGACGTGTTTGCAGCGGTCCCCGAGTGGACGAACCTCGACGCTTATGCCGAGGCCTTCGACATGGCCCGCTATACGCTCGTCTACCCATCGCTCCTGCTGGCGGTGACGTACATCGTCCTGATGGCCTGCATCCACCGCTTCTCGTCCGAGGAGAGGAAGGTCTGGAGCCTCATCGCGCTGTCCGTCGGCATCGTCTAGGCGACCATGGCCAGCGTCAACTACAACGTCCAGGCAGTAGCGGTTCGACAGAGCCTGGCTGCCGGCGAGACGGCCGGCCTCGAGATGTGGATTCCGGACAACCCACGCGGCATCTTCGGCGCCCTGGCCGATTCTTACGTCTACATGGCCATCTCCATCGTGTTCGCGGGATTCATCTTCAACGGTGGGGGATTGGAGCGGTGGATACGGGGCCTCCTCTTTGCCCAGGTGATTACGGCCGTCGGCCAGATCGGTAACACCATGTTCGACTGGAGCATGACGATCTTCATCGGTTCCAGCATGATCTGGGTCATCGGGTCTCCCATCGCCTTCGTTCTACTGGCCCTGCTGTTTCGGCGCGGAGCCGACGATGCAGCGGCAGCATCGGGTTAAGCCAGGAGCAACCACTAGGGCAACAGGAGACAAGATGAGCAAGACATCATCGACCGAAGAGACTGAGACGTACCGGGTCTCTCCGGTGGGATACGTCGGCAGGGAGGGTGGACGGACGACCCTGGACATTCTGCCCGCCTTCCGCCCGGCCCTCAAGGAGTTGGACCACTTCAGCCACGTGCAGGTGTTCTGGTGGTTCAGCGAGTTCGACGATCGGGTCCATCGGCAGACGACGCTGTTCGAGGACATGCCGTTTTAAACCCCGTCCTAGGCGTGTTTGCGAGCCGCGCGCCTGCCCGGCCGAACCCTATCGGCCTGACCACGGCCAGGATCATCCGCGTCGACCAAGACCAAGGGCAGATCGAGATCGCTGACATCGACGCCTTTTACGGCACGCCGATCCTGGATCTGAAGGGTTATCTTCCGCACTGCGATCGTGTCCGGCACGTGCGCGTGCCCGACTGGGCTTCCCTTTGGCCCCAGTGGCTGCCGGAGGACGGCCTGGGCCTTGACGAGTGACAGCGCCAGGCCGTGACTCGAGCGAGGCGAGCCGGACGCCGGCTCCCGACCCTACTCAGGTGGTGCACCGTTTGTCGGGTGCTGTGGGGCGCGGCAGGGTAGCACCGATAGGGCCACCAGATTGTGCCCCAGGTTTCTCCGTGGTCTCCAGCCTCCAACGGCTCGGTTGTAACGGACGCCCTCGGGATTCCCGCATGGTGTCTGCAGACCTTGATGGTCCTCACGGTCGGACTCGTCACACGTGCGCTATGGCCCTTGACTGGGTGACCTGCACATGATATAGTGGAGCCATCCGGTCGTCCTCCCACACCAGGAAGGCGTCCATGCTCCACCATCCCCTTCTGAGCACGAAGATCACGGTTCCACCGGTCCAGGCTGAGCTGGTCTCTCGCCCGCGCCTGTTCGAGCGATTGGACGCCGGGCTGTCAGAGCACCGCGCTGCGTCGGCGGAGACCCCCGGCTTCGCGCGCAGGCTGACGCTCGTGTCCGCCCCAGCCGGCTTCGGCAAGACGACGTTGGTCAGCGACTGGGTGGGCCATCTGCACGTGGGCGGAGCGGAGGAGGACCAGCTCGACTACGGCATCGCGTGGCTCTCGCTCGACGAGGGCGACAACGATCCGGCGGGCTTTCTGGCCTACCTCATCGTCGCTCTACAGACGCTTCCCTCAAGCCCAATCGATGGGATCGGCGCACAGATGGGAAAGAGGGCGCTGAGCATCCTTCGATCCCCTCAGCCTCCCCCGATTGAGGCCGTCTTGACCTTTCTGATTAACGAGATTGCCGCCCTCCCCCACAGGATCATCCTCATCCTCGATGACTATCACCTGATCGAGGCTCCGTCTATCCACCAGGCCCTGATCTTCCTGATTGAGCATCTGCCACCGCAGATGCACCTGGTGATCTCCACCCGGGATGACCCCCAGCTGCCCCTCTCCCGTCTGCGCGCCAGGGGCCAACTGACCGAACTGCGTGCTGCGGACCTGCGCTTCTCCTCCTCCGAGGTCGCCGAGTTTCTCAACCAGGTCATGGACCTGCGTCTCTCGGCCGAGGACATCGCCGCCCTGGAAACCCGCACCGAAGGCTGGATCGCCGGTCTGCAGCTGGCCGCGATTTCCATGCAGGGGCGAGAAGACACGACAGGCTTCATCGACTCGCTGACGGGCAGCCACCGCTTCGTGTTGGACTACCTGATTGAGGAGGTCCTTGAACGGCAAAGCGAGGAGGTCCAGTCCTTCCTGCTCCAAACGGCCATTCTTGACCGACTGACGGGGCCGTTGGTTCAAGCCGTGCTCGAAGATGCCGCCAGGTCGCCTGGCACCGACCCGGGAGGGTCCTCGGCCCGGGCATCGGCCGCCATCAGCCTGGCTCCGGCGGGACCAGCGGCGAGCCAGCTCAATGGTCAGGCAACTCTGGAGGCGCTGGAAAGGGCGAACCTGTTCATCGTCCCACTGGACGACGAGCGGCAGTGGTACCGCTATCATCAGCTCTTCTCCGATCTTCTGCGCCATCGGCTGCGCCAGACGCGGCCGGGCCGGGTGCCGATCCTGCACCGGCGGGCCAGCGCGTGGTACGAGCGGAACGGCTTCGCCGACGAGGCGATCCATCACGCTCTACGTACGGGGGATGTCGGGCTAGTAGCAAGGCTGATAGAAGACCATGTCGAAGCTGTCTGGCAGCGCGGCGAGCACACCAAGCTGCGCGGGTGGCTGGCTCAGCTGCCCGTGAACCTGGTGCTCTCCAAACCCCACCTCTGTATCCTACGCGCCTGGACGCTTTTCACCAGCGGTCAGCCGGATGAGGCTGCGGTGAGCCTAGAAGCCGCCGAGAGGGCGCTGGACGCTCCCGCGGAGCCGACAGCTTCGACCGCGCAGAGAGGGCGAGGCCAGCTTTCTGGCTCCGAGAGGATGAGTATCCGCGGCCGGTCAGCCGCCATCCGCGCCTTTCTGGCGTTCTACCAGGGCGATGCACGAGAGACTCGCCGCTACGCACGGCAGGCTCTCGACTATCTGCCCGAGCAGGACTTGACCTGGCGCAGCACTGCGACGGTGGCCCTGGGGGACGCATGCAGCTTCGAGGGCGACCTGGCGGAAGCGTATCGGGTGCGATCGGAAGCACTGGCTGTGAGCAGAGCTGCTGGCAACATCTACATGGTCCTGATTGCCAGTATGAAACTGGCCGTCACCCTCAGGCAGCAGGGCCGCCTGGAGCGGGCCATCGAGATGTGCCGGCGGCAGCTCCGGCTGGCAAGTAGAATTGGGCTGTCACAAACAGTCGTGGTCGGCTGGCTCCTGGCGATATGGGGCGAGGTCCTGGCCGAACGAAACGACCTCGATGGGGCTATCGAGCTGGCGAGGCAGGGCACAGAACTGACCGAGCGTGGCAGGGACCTGGCGATGCTCGGCTGGAGCTACGCGTGTCTGATCAGGACCCTGTTCTCCAGCGGAGAACTGACCGCCGCCGAGGAGACCATCCAGAGGATGGAAGACATCGCTCGAGAATCCTACGTGCCTCCGTGGATCATGAGCCAGATGGAGGCTTGGCAGGCTAGGTTATGGCTTGTGCAGGGCGAGCTGGTACGTGCACGTCGGTGGGCGGCTGAGCGTGGACTGAACGCCGATGAAGTTCCCGGATACCTGCACGAGGGAGAGCACGTGGTCCTCGCCCGGATCCTTATCGCTCAGGGTCGTTCGGATGAGGCAGGCAGGCTGTTGGGTAGACTGCATGAGGCTGCGGAAGCGCGGGGCCACACGTCGAGGGAGATCCAGATTCTGGCGCTTCAGGCGTTGGCCTTTCAGGAGCAGGGCGACACGGCCCGAGGCGTGACCGCGCTGGAGCGAGCCCTCGCGCTCGCTGAGCCGGAAGGCTTCGTGCGCACGTTTGTGGACGAGGGTCCGCCGATGGCCCGCCTCCTCCATGAAGGGGCCAAACGACACATAGCACCCGCCCACGCCCGTCGGCTGCTGGCGGCCTTCCCCGCAGCTCAGCCCGAGCAAGCGGACGGGTCAAGAACGCATGCCCCCGAGCGCAAGTTGATCGAGCCCCTGAGCGACCGCGAGCTCGAGGTCCTTCAGCTCGTGGCCGAGGGACTGCGCAATCGAGACATCGCGGACCGACTCTTCCTCTCATTGAACACGGTCAAGGCACACACCCGCAACATCTACGGCAAACTAAATGTCCATAGCCGCACCCAGGCGGTAGCACGGTCTCAAACCCTGGGACTCTTGCCACGCGAGCAGCCTTGAGTTTGCCCGCAGGCTCAACGGGCACAGCTGGACGCAGGCGGTGGCCCGATCCCAAGCAGTGGGGCTCTTGCCACGCGAGTTGCCCTGACCTTGTGCGGAGACCTAATCTCCACAGCCGCCCCCAGGCTGTAGCACTGCCTAACGAGTTGGAACTCCTGCCACGCCGGTAGGTCTTCTTGCCTCCAGCACTCAGCAACCGCGTTCTACTCGCTGCGACCTTGACTGGAGCATTGTCGATCACACCCCAGGGCCGATCGGCGCGTCGCACGCGGTCTGCGGCAGAGGCATGCCGGGCGCCCCGACGCCTGGCAGAGCGAAGCACACCGCCCCATCCTCAAGTGGTCCCCCGCTCCCATCCTAGCACGCTTTCCTTCCGGGCTTCACCCTCCGAATCACACTTTCGGGGGATGACACGGACACTACCTCGCGGGTATACTGAGCGCGTGGGGTCTCAGAAGAAGCCCCGCAGGTAACCAGACGTGAGAGACCACGCTGAGTACCACTCAAGCTGCGAGGGCAGAGGGGAAATCCACGACCCTCACTGCCTCATGAAGTCCACAAACGGGAGAAAGTAAGATGAACACACGCAGGAGAACCGCAGCAATCGTAGGAGCACTGTTCCTGTTCTCCAACGTCACCTTCCTTGCGGGCGCCTTCGTGTTTGTCGAGCCTGTCTTGGGGGCGCCAGACTTCCTGACCCTGGTCTCCGCAAGTAGAACGCAGGTGATCATGGGCGCCCTTCTTGAGCTGGCCAACGGCATTGCGTATCTCGGGATTGGGATGCTGATGTACCCCATCCTCAGAAGACACTTCGAGAGCCTGGCGCTCTGGTACGTCGGATTGCGGGTCATTGAGTTCGTCATGCAAGCGCTGAGTGACCTCAGCCCGCTGTCGCTGGTCACGGTGAGTGAGGAGTTTGCGAAGGCGGGGGCGCCTGATCCCTCCTCCTTTCAGGCCGTGGGCGCTCTGCTGCTGGCGAACCGTTACTGGGCGTTTCAGATGGTCTCGATTACCCTGGCCCTGGGTGCCCTGTTGCTCTACACGATGCTGTATCGATCGAGGCTCATTCCACGGACCATCTCTGCCTGGGGTCTCATCGGGGCCATCACGGTGCTGACCACCACCATGCTGGACATCTTCGCCCTCAGCGTCAGCCCGGGAGTAGGACTGGTGCTTGGTCTGCCGATGCTCTTGAATGAGCTGTTCCTGGGGGTCTGGCTGATCGCCAGGGGATTCAATCCGTCGGCAATCCTTTCGGGACCCGCAGAACCGCAATGACGGATGCTCGCATGAAAGCCATCGTATACGAGAGATACGGCCCTCCAGAGGTTCTCCAGCTCAAGGAGGTGGAGAGACCTGCACCCAAGGGCACTGAGCTACTGATTAGGGTCTATGCGACGACGGTGACGGCCGGCGACTGGCGCATGCGAAAGGCGGTCCCCTTCGCGGCCAGGCTCTACAACGGGCTCATAAGGCCCAGGAGGATCACCATCCTTGGATTCGAGCTGTCCGGAGAAGTGGAAGACGTCGGCGGAGATGTGAGACACTTCAATAAGGGCGACGAGGTCTTCGCCTATACCGGCTTTGGGTTTGGCGCCTACGCCGAGTACATCTGTCTGCCCGCCGAAGGGGCGGGGGGAAGAGAAGCGTTGGTCGCGCCCAAACCGATCAACATGACCTACGAGCAGGCCGCCACCGTTCCTACCGCGGGACTGGCGGCCCTGAACATCCTGCGAAAAGGGAACATCCAGAGCGGACAACAGGTCCTCATCGTCGGCGCCTCCGGGAGTGTAGGCACCTTCGCGGTACAGCTTGCCAAGTACTTCGGAACGGACGTCACTGGGGTGTGCAGTACCAGAAACATAGAGTTGGTGGAATCTCTGGGAGCCGACAGGGTCATTGACTACACGGAGGAGGACTTCACAGAAAGACAAGAACGCTACGATCTGATCTTCGACGCCGCCGGCCCCCTGATCTCGAAGCTCTCGAAGTCAGGATGCAGGAAAGCACTTCGTCCTGGCGGGACCTA
>JASFVD010000099.1:0-7587 GCA_050050015.1 Anaerolineae bacterium
GTCCTCCCTCTGATACAGGCGGCCCCCACATTCGTCACAGACGTTCCTCTCTTCCGGGGGGTTGAAGATCAGGTTGTAGACCGCGCCACAATCCGGGCACACGCGCCGCGCCGTGAGGCGCCGCATGACCTCCTCGTCCCCCACGCTGACAAGAGGGACGACCGTGACCTCCTGCCCCTGTTCCCTCAACGACTCCTCAAGCGCATCCGCCTGGGTCAGAGTCCGTGGAAACCCATCCAGAATGACCCCTTCGTCGCAGTCCGGTTGGCTGATCCGCTCAATCACCATCTGGACCGTGACGTCGTCCGGGACCAGGCCTCCCTCCTCCATGTACGACTTGGCCAACCGTCCGAGCTCTGTGCCTTCGCTAAGATGATGGCGAAACAGATCCCCACTCGAGACATGGGGCGTGCCCAATACATCGACCAGTCGCTTCGCCTGCGTTCCTTTCCCCGATCCAGGCGGCCCCAGCAGTACAACCACGATGCTCATGAATACCCTTCACCCGCGGGATGGCGGGAAGAACCCGCTCGATCCGACACGCTACTTGATGAACCCCTCGTAGTGGCGCATCAACAGCTGAGCCTCCAACTGCCGCATCGTATCCAGCACCGTGCCGACCACGATCAGCAGGCCAGACGAGGTAATGAGCAATCTTGTCTGGAAGAACAGATCGACAATGTACGGGAGCACGGCCACCCCACCCAGGAACAATGCACCGACCAGCGTAATCCGACGGTAGATCGCGTTGATGTACTCGGCCGTCCGCCGGCCTGGCCGAATCCCGGGAATAAAGCCCCCTTGGCGCTTCAACGTGCCGGGCAGATCCTGCTGCTGGACCATAACATCCGTATAGAAGTACGTGAACCCCACGACCGCTAGGAAGTAGAGCACGCCGTAGTACGGACTCTGGGCGCTGAAGAAGTTCATGACGGCAGACGCGAAATTGGCCACCGCCGCGCTCTGGGCACCGGTGAAGAACTGAGCGATCACGGCCGGAAACGTGAGAATCGACTGAGCAAAGATCAGCGGGATCATGCCGGCGGTGTTGACGCGCAGCGGGATGTGCGTGCTCTGTCCGCCGTACATTTTCATGCCTCGCACACGCTTTCCGTACTGAACCGGAATACGCCGCTCGCCCTCCTGGATCACCACAATGACGAACATCGTGAGAGCCGTGATGACGAGGAAAATCCCAATCATCAAGACAGCCATTCCCACGCCGCCAGGACCTTGCGTCTGAGCCTGTGTCCACGTACTGAGCAGGTTCTGAGGCACTCGAGCCACGATGCCGCTAAAAATGATGAGCGACAGGCCGTTGCCGATACCCTGCTCCGAAATCAGCTCGCCTAACCAGATGGCGAACATCGTGCCCGCCGTCATCGCCACCAGCACGGATACCGTGGAGAGGATGTTCTCCGGGGTGTTGAATCCAAAGTTGGGCAAAACGGGCGTGGCGCTGCCAGCGTTAACCAGTCGAATCTGGCCCAGGGCCTGTAGCAGACCCAAGGGCACCGTGATGTAGTACGTCCACTGGTTCATCTTCTCCTGGCCGGCCTCCCCCTCCTCAGCCAGGCGCTCCAGGGTTGGGATGATAGGTATGAGAAGCTGAAGGATAATGGACGCCGTTACGTAAGGATAGACGCCATTCGCCATGACCGAGAAGCGAGCCACCGCTCCGCCCGAGAGCATGTCCAGCAGGTTGAACAGCCGGGTAGTTCCGCCCGTACCGGCCAGAAGCTGCTGAAGCGCCGCCTGATCCACGCCCGGAACAGGCACGTGGGCCGCCAGACGGTAGATGATCAGGATCAGCAGCGTGTAGATCAGCTTGCGCCGCAGATCCGGCAGAGTCATGGCATTCTTCAGAGCATCAATCATCAGTTCAGTCCTCTATCTTGCTTCCTGTCCCCAACGTCCATGCCAGCGTCACCAGTCGAGCCTACCGCGTGCGGCGGCCTCCACGCTGCCAGGGTAGCTCCTCCACAGCGCCTCCAGCTTCCTCAATCTTGGCGCGCGCAGTCTTCGAGAACCGGTGAGCCTCGACAGTCAGGGCGTAGTCAATGTCTCCCCGACCCAAGATCGCGACCAACTCATCCGCGCGCTTGATGACTCCTGCTGCAGCCAGAGTCTCGGGCGTCACCTGGTCGTCTTCCTCGAAGCCTGCCAGCACCAGCCGCTTGATGTTCACCGGCGTGAACTCGACCCGCCAGGGATCACGAAACCCCGTTCCGGGCGGGCTGGGGACTCGCTTATCCAGAGGGGTCTGACCACCCTCAAAACCGGGGCGCACTCCACCGCCACTGCGAGCGTTCTGACCTTTCGTGCCCCGTCCGGCAGTCTTGCCGTAACCAGACGCAATGCCACGCCCCACGCGCTTTCTCGGCCTCTTAGCGCCTTTCGCTGGTCTCAACTCATGCAACTTCATGACTGCCTCCGCCTATCAATCTTCTTCATCAACTACCTCAACCGACACCAGGTGACTTACCTTCCCGACCATTCCCTGGATGGTCGGCGTGTTGCCGAGCTCCACCGTCTGGTTCATCCTTCGCAATCCCAGGGCGCGCACGGTCCGTTTCTGATGCCGTGGGTGCCCGATCGGGCTCTTCACCAGGGTGATCCGTAGTCTCTGCGTCATTGCCCGCGACTCCAGAATGGCTTCACTCTCTCCACCGGCACACCACGCTCGCGGGCCACCTCTTCGACGCTCCGCAGCCTCGAAAGGCCATCCATCGTCGCCCGAACAACGCTCAGGGCGTTGGTGCTGCTCAAGGACTTGGTGAGGACGTCGTCCACACCAGCTGCTTTCATCACGGCACGAACGTTGCCCGCGGCTATCACACCTGTCCCGGGAGCTGCCGGCTTCAGCATCACCTTCGCCCCACCGCAGATCCCCGTCACCTCGTGAGGAATGGTCTTCCCCATTAGAGGCACGGTGATCATATCGTCCCGTGCCCGGTCCATAGCCTTGTGAATCGCATCGGGCACGCCACGGGCCTTGCCTATCCCCATGCCGACGCGCCCTCGATTATCGCCCACGACTGCCACGACCCGGAACGCAAACCGGCGACCACCCTTGACCACGTTGGCAACCCGCGTGATATCTACGACATGCTCGTCCAGTTCTTCTCGATTCGCCATTCTGCCTCCGTTACCCTAAAACCTGAGCCCCTTCTCGCGGGCTCCCTCCGCCAGAGCCTTCACGCGCCCGTGGTGCTTGTAACCGCCGCGGTCGAAAACCACTCTCTCAATCCCTTCTTCGAGTGCCCGCTGGGCCACAACCTGGCCCACAATACGAGCCTGTTCGGCCTTCGACAGGCCATCGAGCTGCGCTCGGACCTCCGAATCAACCGTCGATGCCGACACCAACGTGTGACCGGCCCAGTCATCGATAACCTGCGCGTAGATGTGCTCAAGGCTGCGAAAGACGTTCAGGCGCGGTCGCTCCTGCGTCCCAAACACTCTTCTTCGGATGCGCGCATGTCGTCTGCGTCGAGCTGCTTCGCGATCAACTCCAGGCATATCTCACCTTCAACTTATCGTCTAACCTAGTAGGTACCGGCACCAATCTTGCCAGCCTTGCCAGCCTTGCGGGGCACATGCTCACCCAAGTAGCGAACACCCTTGCCCTGGTACGGTTCCGGTGGGCGCCATGCACGGATCTCCGCTGCCACCTGACCGACCTTCTCCTTGCTGGCCCCGCGCACCGTAATGATTTTCTTGCGCTCCTGTACCTCAAACTCAATTCCCTCAGGAGGTCTCACGCGCACCGGATGAGAGAATCCCAGCTGCAGATCTAGCGACCCGTCCGATTCGTGCTCTACCCGATAGCCAACCCCACGGATCTCCAGCTTCTTCTCATAGCCCTCTGTCACTCCGACCACCATATTCTTGAGCAAAGTTCGCGTCAGGCCATGTAACTGCCGGTGACGGCGCTGATCTGTCGGACGACGGACCACCAACTGACCGTCCTCCACGGCGATCTCCATATCGGGGTCAAACTCACGCGAGAGCGACCCTTTGGGTCCGGAGACGCTCACACGACTGCCCTCAATATCAACCTGCACATCCTCGTTAAGAGGGACAGGCATTCTTCCCACTCGTGACATCCTATGTCCTCCTCCAGCCAGCTACCAAATGTAGCACAACACTTCGCCGCCCATGCCCAAGCGGCGGGCCTTCTGCGCCGTCATCACACCCTTGGATGTCGTGACGATAGCGATGCCCATGCCGCTCTTCACCCACGGCAAGTCAGAGGCTCCCCGATAGATGCGCTGTCCTGGCTTGCTGACGCGTTTCATCTCCCTGATAACTGGGTGTCTCTCTTTTCGCTCGCCGACATACTTGATGTCGATAACCAGGTTTGGTTGCGGCCGATCGTCCGTCAAATGATAGTCATCGATGAATCCTTCTTCCTTGAGGATCTCGGCAATCGCCTTCTTGATGCGGGACGAAGGAATCGTGACTCGCTCATATCCGGCGGTCAAGGCGTTGCGAATTCGCGCTAACATGTCAGATATTGGATCAGAAATCGTCATTAGATAAGTTCTCCCCGCGGCAAACTCCCAGGCACGCCGCCCTTAGCTACCAGCTCGCTTTCCTCACACCAGGAATCTCGCCCTCGAGCGCCAACTCCCGGAAGCAGATACGACACAGCTGAAAGCGGCGCATATAGCCCCGTGGTCGGCCACATCGCTTGCAGCGATTCACCTCGCGCACTTCGTACTTCCGATCTTTCTCCCGCTCGATCAATGCTTTCCTCGTCATACTCACTCCTCTCGGCTGACGTCAACTACTGACTCGAGCGACGGAACGGCATGCCGATCAGCTCCAACAGCCTGCGCCCTTCCTCATCCGTATCCGCCGTCGTGACCAGGGTAATTTCCATCCCCCGGACCTCGTCAATTGACTCAATATCGATCTCGGGAAAGACCAGCTGCTCCGTCAGTCCCACCGTAAAGTTCCCTCGTCCGTCCAACTTGTCCTTCACACCGCGGAAGTCGCGCTGACGGGCCAATGCCACGTTGCACAGCCGATCGACGAAAGCCCACATCCGCTCGCCGCGCAAGGTCACCTTAACACCTATCGGGTCCCCCTCGCGGATCTTGAAAGCAGAGATCGATCGCTTCGCTCGAGTGACCACAGGGCGCTGTCCGGTTATCGTCGTGATGTCTTGTACAGCGTGATCCAGCGCCTTCGGGCTGTCCACGCCCTCGCCCACGCCCACGTTAACAACCACCTTCCACAGGCGAGGCACCTCCATGATGTTATCGTACTGGAACTCCTCCATCATGCTCGGCCGGATCTCGTCGCGGTAACGCTTCTTCAATCGCTGCATCTATCTACCCCTCTAGCCTTGAATCTTCTCGCCGCACTTCTTGCAGACCCGCACCTTCCGCTCGCCGTCCTGCTCAAATCCGACCCGGGTACGCTTCTTGCACTCGGGGCAAACGAGCATCACGTTAGAGCTGTGAATTGGAGCCTCGAACTCGATAATTCCGGGCTGGACCTCGCGGCGACCAGCGCGCATGGGGCGCTGGTGCTTCTTCACAATATTCACCCCAGAGACAACCACCTGCTTCTTACCTGGCCTGACCTGCTGCACCTTGCCACGAAGCCCGCGATCATTCCCTGAGATGACTTCTACTGTATCACCCTTCTTGATTCGGTTCACGGTAACACCTCTCAACCATCCCTCGTACTACACAACCTCGGGAGCCAGCGATACAATCTTCATGAAGCCCTTCTCCCGTAGCTCACGCGCAACCGGCCCAAAGATGCGCGTGCCGAGAGGATTGCTGCTCGTTCCCTCCAGAATCACTGCCGCGTTCTCGTCGAACCGGATGCTGGACCCGTCGGGGCGGCGGTGTTCCTTCGCCGTACGCACGATGACCGCCCGCACGACCTCCCCTTTCTCCACCTGAGATCGGGCAGCTGCATTCCTCACACTGGCAACAACGATGTCTCCCACGCCGCCGTACCGGCGTGCCGCCCCGCCCGTGACACGAATCACGTTGAGTTCCCGCACCCCGGTGTTATCGGCGGTTCGGATCTTGCTCTCCTGCTGGATCATCGCCCGATCTCCGGTATCTCGGATCTCTCCAAGATCTCCTCGACACGCCAGCGCTTCTCGCGACTCAAGGGCCGAGATTCCACGATGCGCACGATGTCACCAGCACGGCAGGAATTCTCCTCATCGTGGGCCTTGTACTTCTTGCGCAAGCGCATGACCTTCTCGTACATCGGGTGGCGAGCCAGACGCTCAACCTCTACCACGGCGGTCTTGTCCATCTTCGCGCTCACGACGGTTCCAACTAGCTTCCTGCGCTGCCCTTTCACCGTGCCTCCTCCACCATTTCGGCGATCAACTCTCGCTCTCGAAGGATGGTCTTCATCCGAGCGATGTCTCGCTTCACTCGCGTGACCTGATTGAAATCCTCGAGACGCCCCAGATCCAGCTGGCGACGCAGCGTGAAGAGCTCTCGATGAGCCTCGTCAAGCCGGTGCTCAATCTCCTCGGTCGTCCAATCTCGAATCTCTCGCGCTTCTACCATCTATCACTCTCCACCAACGACATCCGCGCGCTTCACGAACTGACAATCAATAGGCAACTTGTGGGAAGCCAGACGGAATGCCTCGCGCGCCATGTCTTCAGAAACTCCGCTGAGCTCAAACATGATCCTACCGGGCCGGACGACGGCCACCCAGTGATCAACCTCGCCCTTGCCCTTCCCCATGCGGGTTTCCGCTGGCTTGGCAGTCACGGGCTTGTCGGGGAATATCCTGATCCAGTGCTTCCCGCGGCGCCGTACGTGTCGCACGATTGAGGTGCGGGCGGCCTCAATCTGGCGTGCCGTGATCCAGCTCGGCTCGAGGGCCTGGAGGCCATACTCCCCAAACGCGACCTCGTTGCCTCGCGTCGCCTTGCCCTTCATTCGGCCGCGAAACTGCTTGCGATACTTAACGCGCTTTGGCATCAACATCGTCTCAACTCCCAATCCATCCCTCGCCGGTTAGACGACGAAGGGCTGTTCCTCTGCCTCTTCCTCAGAAAGGATCTCGCCTTTGTAGATCCAGACCTTGACCCCGATATTGCCGTAGGTCGTCGCAGCCTCGTCTCGCGCGAAGTCGATATTGGCACGGAGGGTTTGGAGCGGTACCTGCCCCTCATGTCGCCATTCGCGGCGGGACATCTGCGAACCAGACAGGCGCCCTTTGCATTCGACCTTCACACCTTCCGCGCCGGCCTCCATTGCCGAACTCACGGCCCTCTGCATGGCACGCCCGTGGTAGATTCTCCTCTCCAGCTGGGAAGCGATATTGTTGGCCACCAACCTGGCATCCAGCTCCGGCTGCTCGATCTCCTGCACGTCAATCGACGTACGCTTGCCGGTCAGGTCCTCCAGCTCACGCCGGGTCTGCTTGACGTTGGAGCCTCGGCGCCCGATGACAATTCCAGGTTTGGCCGTCCAAATCGTTATCGAAACCTGGTTGGGAAAACGCTCGATCTCAATCCGTGAGACGGCAGCCCGCCGCGTGGCACCCTCCTCGATATGATCTCGGATGTCCAGATCCTCGTGCAAGAGGTCC
>JASFVD010000100.1:0-7468 GCA_050050015.1 Anaerolineae bacterium
TCGCGGTCGCCGTTGGGTGAGCGATGGTCCAATGTGGGCCACCCGGAGGCCTACGTAACGCAGATGGGGGGGGTAATCCTGTCAATCTCGGCCGGGACGTCGGGGTGATCGATCTTTGAACGGAGATGAGGGAGACCATGATGCTCGGTCTGCGCCTTGCGGAGGGCGTGACGGCTGCCCGGTTTGAAGCTCGGTTTGACTCAGGACTGGTTGACGTGTTTGGCAGGGAGCTCGCGGTTCTCAGCAATCTTGGTCTGGTTACGTGGGACGGAACAGTGGCTCGGCCGACCCGACGCGGGAGACTGCTCGGCAATTGCGTTTTCGAGCGGTTTATCTGACCGTTTCCGACCGTAGCTCACTCCTTGGCGTCGGCATCCTGTCCCGAACGCACGTGCCCTACCACTTGAGGCGGCTGCCGGCGGCGTTGGATGGTCTCCGCGGCGTCCGGGTGGTGCCGCGCGCTGGCGACTTCGACAGGCCGTAGGCTCTGGAGCCGGTGCGGGAGATCACGCCGGTCAGCGCCGCGCAGGAAACACCCACGTTCCGGATCCGTCTAGCGGCGGAGGCTCGTAACCGTCCGTGCCAACAACTTGCGCGGATAGTGCGGCGGGGGGCGTGATGTCGTTCGTCCTGTGTTCCTGAACGACTATCCTCAGTCTTGCGCAACGGGACCAGAACAGTCTAACACCGTGCCGGGTCGCTGGCGTTGACACATCCTGTATTCGGGAACATAATCGGCCCAGATTACATATCAGGCTCAAGAGGAGGTGACTGATGGCGGAGGAACAAGCTCGACGACATGCCCGCGACGACGTGGCCCAGATCATCCGGACGGCTGAGATGCTGGGCGTCGAGGTGGATGAGGCCGATGTCGCCCAATGGCTGACAGCGATGGCGGCATCTGACACGATGGACTGGGACATCGATCTGGAGGCTGGCATCTACGGCCACGAGATCACGCTACTCGACTTCGACAAGGCGACGCTGGAGCGGTACCGTCGAATCGCCGACGTCGTACAGCTCGAGGACAGGCCCAACGTTGAGACTGCCATCAGCCTTGCTGGCAGCGCTGCTCAGGGCGTCATTCAGAGGTATCCGGGTGATTCTGACTACTTCGAGCGGGTCAACATCAAGGCGGCGACCCGAGAGGAGGCTTGCCAGGTCCTGGCCAATCTCATGCGCGACAAGGCGCTCGACACCTTCGAGGGTCCCAACTATGATCTAACAGAGGTCAAGTTCGGCACCTGGAAGACCGAGGTGATCAAGGATGGAGAGCGTCTTCCTGCTGGATCTCCGATGTCGTGGAGCGCTGAGGAGGTGAAGGAGGGCAAGATGCACGCCTTCCGAGCCTCGGGGGAGCCGTGGAAGGTTGACTGGTCCTATGGCTGTCTTGATCCTGGTTGGTGCAAGATGGACTGGGTCATTGCCGAGCCAGAGCGCGGACGTGTGGTGAACGCCAGCAATATGCTCGATGTTACCTGGGAGACTCCTGACGGTGACATCATTCCCCTTGATGGCTTTCTGGATCCCTACTTCCAGGAGGTCTACCTGGAGGCGGAATCCGTGCCGCTCTTCACCAAGTTGAGCCGACACGTCTCGCCCAGGGCGCTGGACGAGTATGTGCAGCAGATCACGGGCGAGGTCGAGAAGTACACCCACGAGCCAGCGAACTATGGGAAGGCAGCCAAGAGGCTGTACAACATCTTCCGCCTGACTGGACAGCACAAGGCTGCCGCACTGATCCGTGAGCTTTTCGACGAGCCCGCGGCGTTGCTGTACCAGGTTTGGTCCTTGATGGATACGATCGATGAAGCTGCTCGACCAGAGTCGACCATCGATCGGAAGACCGTGGTGCGCCAGACCGATGCCCTCATCCGAGATGTGATCGACTGCTGCGAAGGGCCGATGGAGTCAGAGATCGTGATGGCGCTGCTGCGCCTGCGCGACGACATCACGGGCTGGATGGAGCTAGGGGATGATCGCCGCCCCCTGATCTCGGATTCCCGGCTCAAGGTGGAGCGCTTGGTCAACTCATACTTCCGGGAAAAGCTGCTCGCGATCCCGGACGCGCGCGAGTTCATCGAGGGGCTTGGTCACCTTCACTAGAGCGGCAGCCGTTGCGACAGTGATACCATCAGTGTGCAAGACGCTTCGTCCGGCTTGGTATCAGGGCCGCGGTAAGAAGGCGCCCTACTTCGAGGGTTGGTACTTCAAGCTAGTCGATCCGTCCGAGCGACACCGTCTGGCTGTCATCCCCGGTGTATTCCGGGCCAGCAATCGCGGGGAGAGTCACGCATTCATCCAGGTGCTCGACAGCACGTCCGGTGAGGCTACCTACCACGAACATCCGGTAGGAGCATTTGGCGCCGCGAGGCAGGGATTGGACGTCCAGGTGGGAGCCAGCCGCTTCACGTTGGATGGCCTGGTGCTGGAGATTGAGTCCCCCGAGCGTTGTGTGAAAGGGCGTGTGAGTTTTCGGGGGATCACGCCATGGCCGGTGACGCTCACCTCCCCCGGTGCGATGGGGTGGTTTGCCTGGGTTCCTTTTCTCCAGACGTATCACGGGGTCCTGAGTCTTGATCACGTCATCCACGGCGCCCTATCGATGGACGGCGAGACGATCGATTTTGGGGGCGGTCGCGGCTACATCGAGAAGGATTGGGGGCGCTCCTTCCCCGATGCATGGGTCTGGATGCAGACGAATCACTTTGGCCAACCTGGCATCAGCCTCACTATCTCCGTCGCCACGATTCCCTGGCTCGGAACCTTCTTTCGAGGCTTCATCATGGGACTTTGGCATGCGAATCGTCTGTACCGCTTTGCGACCTACACCGGGGCACGAATTGAGGATCTCGGTATTGAGGATGAGGAAGTTCACATCTCGGTCTCGGATCGAGATCACCGGCTGGAGGTCACGGCGCGCCGTGCACGAGGGGGCATTCTGCGGGGCCCTACCGGGGCTGACATGCGCGGTCGAGTACCCGAGTCCCTTGAGGCAGCGGTGGTCGTTCGCCTTTCAGCGCTGAGGGCAGGGGCTTCATCCTTGATCTTTGGGGGGATCGGCCGCAATGCGGGGCTTGAAATCGTGGGAGATCAAGCGCTCCTCACGCAGCGCCGAGCAGTGGGCTTACCGACCCAGTCATTCTCGCTTGAAGAAGCGCTTCCTGTAGGGTAGGTGATAGCGACGGGGTGTGTGATGCCTACCGCCGCAGTTGGCCCCCGATGCCGGTTTGACCTCTCGCACCCTGGTTCCCCCTGAGCTTCGATCGATTCGCAAGACGTCCGCCACCTCTATATCATTCCTTCACAGGTTTGTGGCATACTCCAAGCGAGTCAAGTCAGGGGCGCAAGGGTGAAGAAAGGACCCGTGAAGAGGGCGGACAGAATGTCAATGAATCAGAGGACAGCGGACATGGCATACATGGTCGTCGGCATCCTTCTGCTCATCCTGTTGACCGGGCTCTGGGCCTACCTATGGATGCATTAGCGCCGTGTGAGCCCCGGAATCACGATGGAGGGAGGACAGTAAGATGGCGGGACGCGGGAATTCGCTCGCCTGGCGAGTGGTAGCGGCGATTCTGTTGATCGGTGCGCTGGTGACGGGAGGCTTGGTGGCCCATCGTCTCGGTTGGGTGCAGGGCTACGCGGCGGCCGTGCTATCGGCTCAAGGGTTGGACGCGCCGAGGCTACCTCTCGCGGCTCCAGGTTGGCGGCCCGTCGCGTTCGGGTATGGAAGCGCGGTGCTGGTCTATGTGATACTCGGCCTCGTCCTTCTTGCTGTTCTTGGCACGTTACTGCGCGTGGTCACATGGGGCGCACTAGGTGTATTAGCTATGTGTCACCACGCCGCCGGTGGCTGGGGGAGGCGGCAATGGAACTCGATGCGCGGTCCTGCGCCGCTATGGTGCCGCCCCCGGGACGAGGAGTCTCGGGAAGGCGAGCGAGAAGGAAAGGATCGAGCGCACGCCGAGGCATAGCCCCCCCTCGGGGGACGAGAGCGGGCGAGTGCCCTCAGCGGTCCCGGGGGTTGACGTCAGATTCGAGGATGATTCCTACCCTGTCGTTGGAAGGAGAGATGTCTTATGTTGAGAGACCAAGTGCACTCCGAATGATGGCCTTTGTTCACGAGACTATGTATGAGCTGTTCAGGGAGGCCTATGGGCCTTTGAGAGCTGCCGGACTGGAGCCAGGCCAGAGAGTACTCGAGGTGGGCTGCGGCCCCGGTTTCTTCACCCGGCCCGCGGCGGACCTCGTCGGGCAGACCGGCCGTGTTACGAGCGCGGACGTCAGTCCGACGGCTGTGGCTCATGTGCGAAGGAAGGTGGAAGAAGCAGGAGCGACAAACGTGCGGGTAGTCCTTGCCGACGCGACCGATACCGGTCTGCCTCGTGAGAGCTTCGACCTTGTCTTCGTCTTTGGCCTGGGGCATCTGGTCGGAGGTCCGGAGCGCCTGTGGGCGGAGCTCCACAGACTCCTGAAGCCCGGTGGGACGTTGGCCGTCGAGGGACAACTGGAACCCTCGGAGGACCTCTATTGCTCCCTGGGACGACAGGGTAGGATCTCCCAGTTCAGGAGGATCGGGTAAGGTATGCGGCGAGATCTAGGCAGTCGTTCATCTGCCAATCGTACGCCATTGCGTCTGTTCGCGTTTCAACCGAGTCTGCAGCACGGCTAGTCGTTTGCGCAATCAATTCGGCTGTGATACAACGTCCGGCAGCTGAGGCTATGCATGGATTGATTCTGGTCGTTGATGACGAGCCCACGATCGTCAAACAAGCACGGGACTACCTGGAGAACAGTGGATTCCGCGTCATTGCCGCTGCCGAGGGTGCGGCGGCGCTGGTCCTGGCTCCGCGCGAGCGGCCTGACCTTGTCGTGCTCGATCTCAACCTACCGGGAATGGACGGGCTGGATGCATGCCGGGCGCTGAGGCGAGAGTCGGACGTGCCCATCATTATGCTGACCGCCCGAGTGGCCGAGGCCGAGCGCTTGATTGGATTGGAGCCCGGCGCGGACGACTACATCACCAAACCATTCTCGCCCCGCGAGCTGGTAGCGCGGGTGAGAGCTGTGCTGCGCCGGGTGCGCGGGGGTGTGCATCAGCCAAGCCTCATCCGCGCTGGCGTCCTCGAGATCGACGTCCACGGACACCGCGTCACGCGAGATGGAGAGCCGCTTCAACCAAACGCACCGAGTTTGACTTGCTCGTGACTCTGGCCCAACATCCTGGGCAGGCCTTCACCCGCGAGCAACTCCTGGACCGGCTCCATGGGATAGCCTATGACGGCTATGACCGCAGTATCGATGCGCAGGTCAAGAACTTGCGTCAGAGGATCGAGCCTGACGCCGCCAACCCGCGCTATGTAGTCATGGTCTACGGCGTCGGGTATCGTTTCACTGACGACCTGTGAACAGAGAGACACCATGGAAGGGCTGGGAGCGCCGCCCTACCTTCGACCGCGGACACACGCATCCTCCTGGGTGGTGGCATCGGCGTCACCATCCACGCCGTGGTCGTCTCTTCCTGCGCTTCATTCTTCTGTTTGGCCTGATGGCCCTGCTAGTCATTGGTGGCATGGTCGTGCTGGCGAATTTGCTGGCGGGGCTGTTAGGCGGCGGCACCGAAACGAGAGTTCTGACGTGGGCTGCGGGTTGCAGCCTCTCAGTGGCGCTGCCGCTGCTGGCCGGGCTTCTGGCGCTGCGAGTCTTTCGCGGTGTGGCAACGCCGCTGGCGGACTTGATGGCAGCCGCCGATGCCGTGGCCAAGGGTGACAAGGGCGCGCGGGTGCCTGTGCCAGCGCATGGTCCAGATGAATTCGCCAATCTGGCAAGGTCCTTCAACCGCATGGCGCAGGAGCTGCAGCGCGCGAATTTGCAGCGACTCAACCTAACCGCCGACGTTGCTCACGAACTACGGAACCCGCTTCACATCATTCAGGGCAACTTAGAGGGCATCCTCGACGGGGTCTATGACCCGACTGAGGGGTGCATATTGGCCACCTTGGAGGAGGCGAAGCTTCTCGCCCGCTTGGTGGAGGACTTGCGTACCCTGTCGCTGGCGGAGGCGGGCGAACTGCCGCTGCGGCGAGAGGCCTTAGACGTGGCGGAACTACTGGGCGACGTAGGCACGAGCTTCAGTGGTCAAGCCGAGGTGGCAGGGCTCGAACTGCTGGTCGACGTCGCAGCGGATCTCCCCACGATCTACGGTGACGTGGGGAGGCTGGAACAGGTTCTCAACAACATTGTGGCCAATGCGTTGCGGCACACCCATAGCGGCGGGACGGTCACGCTGGAGGCTGATCACGCTGGTGACGGCGTATACATTGTCGTCAGAGATACCGGCGAGGGCATTCCGGTCGAGGAGCTGCCGTACATTTTCGACCGCTTCTGGCGTGGCGACAGATCGCGCTCTCGCGCTGATGGGTCAGGAAGCGGACTGGGTCTTGCCATCGCTCGACAGCTCGTCGAGGCCCACGGCGGGCAGATTGAGGTTCGGAGCAGGCCGGGCTCTGGAACGACTCTCGTGACAAAGCTACCGTTGGCCGCAAGCTCCTGAGCGTTTGTCTGGTCCTGTATCGACAGCAGTGAGCCCGGGATCGTTGGTGGTCACCTGAGACGAAGGTTGTTGTGGAAGGTCAGCCGTGAAAAGGAACATCGAAGTGGTTCCCCACAATCCTCGCTGGTCAGAGCTCTTCGAGGAGGAGGTCCGGGAGCTAAAGGCAATCTTTGGTCGAGAGATCGTGCAGGCTCATCACATTGGGAGCACAGCTATCGCCGGCATCCTTGCCAAACCTATCATCGACATCCTCCTCCTGGTGCGCGATATCGAACGGATCGATGCATTCGACGGAGAGATGATCGCGCGCGGATACCTGCCCAAGGGGGAGTTCGGCATCGCCGGAAGGCGCTTCTTCATCAAGGGTAGCGAGACAAGGCGCACGCACCACATTCACGTCTTCCAGACCGGGAATCCCGAGTGCGAGCACCATCTGGCGTTCCGCGACTACCTAAGATCCCATCCAGTAGAGGCGCAAGCCTACAGTCGGCTGAAGAGTGAGCTTGTTGGTCGGTTCCCGCACGACATCGATGGCTACATGGCTGGCAAGAACGATTTCATCAGGAAAATCGAGAGGAAGGCGGAGGCGTGGATGGAACGCAGGGAGCAGGCGGACAATACATAGAGGCTGGCGTGCCGCGGCGGGCATTGATGACGCTCCTCAACTGGGCGTCGTGGAGGAATATCCTGATTGCGTGGGTTGCTCTTGTGGCCTTCAGCGTGGTCGCTATGGAGCCAGCATACAGCAGGCTCCGGGGATTCTCGGGAGGGGCTGAGGCGCTTGACCTCTTGATCGTCTACCGCCCCGACAAGGCCTATGACATGATTGCTGCGTATGGAGAGCAGGGGCGCCGCTACTATGCCACGATCACCCTAACGCTCGATGTGATCTTCCCGTTCCTTTCGGCCCTG
>JASFVD010000101.1:0-7384 GCA_050050015.1 Anaerolineae bacterium
CACAGAGAACGTCCTTGAGCTAGCGTTCAAGTACTGGGCCAAGACGGTCATCGCTTCCAGCTCCGAGATCTATGGCAAGTCAACGACGGTACCGCTGCACGAGGACGGCGACCGTCTGCTGGGCTCGACCACGGTCAGTCGCTGGTCGTACTCCGATGCGAAGGCGATAGATGAGTACTTCGCGCTGGCCTACGCCCAGAAAGGGCTTCCGGTCAGCGTGGTGCGCTACTTCAACGCCTATGGCCCGCGACTCGATCCTAAGGGCTACGGCAGTGTGATCGCCAAGTTCATGACTCAGGCCCTGCGCGGAGAGCCGCTGACGGTGTACGACGACGGGGAGCAGTCACGCTGTTTCACCTACGTGGCCGACGCCGTAAGAGGCACCATTCAGGCAGCCACAACACGAGGGGCCGCAGGTCAGGTGTTCAACATTGGCTCCGACCGCGAGACCAAGATCAACGAGCTGGCAGAACTGATCCGGGAGCTGACGGGTTCCGATGCGGAGATCACGCACGTCCCCTACGCATCGGCCTATGGACCGGATTTCGAGGAAACACGTCGCCGCATGCCCGACGTGACCCGTGCTCGTGAGGTGCTCGGCTTTGAGGCAGAGACGAGCTTTGAAGATGGCCTGCGACGGACGCTGGTTTGGTTTCAGCAAGGGGGCGAGAAGGGATAGGTCAGGGTCGAGTTGCCGGCCGGGTGATCGATGCGGGCACCGCGTCGCCTACCTCCGGTGGGGCCCATGGACGTGGGGTGAGGTCGGGGCATGTAGTCGTGGGGGAGCGCTCCACCGCTCCGCGGCCCGAAGCCCACAGCAGCTGTGCAGGAGCACCTCGGTCACGCGCGACGGATGGTACCTCTCCAGCGGTCTGACTGGTAGCCAAGCGAGCGGTGACGACTGAGGCTCGCCTACAGCGCCCACTGAGCGGCCGCCACTGACAGGCCTATGTGGCCTCAGCGGGCGTGGGAAGCAGTGGTCGAGAAGGTAGAAGAGGGGTCTGGTGACATACGAGACGAGACTGAGCAAGTTCTGCGACAAGGTGCTGGAGATGGGGTGGCTGCTATCGGTAATTGTCACGCCGCTCTTCTTCAATGTCTACTCCAGCCGCGTCTTCGAGCCGGACAAGCTGACCACGCTGCGTACCATTGCCCTGGTTATGTCAGTCGTCTGGCTCGTCAAGTTGATCGAGGAGAGGGCTCACGGTCGCCGGTCCATTGGCTTCTCTTGGCAAGTGCCTCTTGTGAAGCCAACCCTCTTCACTGTAGCCGTCTACCTCGTGAGTACGGTCCTATCCGTCAACCCGTGGGTTAGTTTCTTCGGCTCGTATCAGAGGTTACAGGGCACGTATACTACCCTTGCTTACGTTGTGCTGTTCCTCGTGATTCTGCAGGGTCTTCGCACGCGTGCCCAGGTCGAGCGGCTGCTGACTGTTGTGATCCTCAATAGTTTGCCCATCGCACTGTACGGCCTCGTGCAACGGAACAGACTGGATCCGCTTCCTTGGGGCGGCGACGTGACGCGTCGCGTGGCCTCCAACATGGGGAATGCCATTTTCGTCGCGGCCTACATGATCATGGCAGCCCCGCCTACCCTGTCGCGCGTCGTGGATGCTTTCCGCTCCATCCTGACCGACGATGAGACCGGCGCGGCCGACATGCTCCGCGCCGCCGTCTACATTTTCACTTTTCTGGTCCAGCTGATCGCCATCTGGTACACGCAGAGCCGAGGCCCGCTCATGGGACTGCTGGCTGGCCTCGCCGTGTGGGTGATGCTCGGGTTCCTGGCTCTGCGGCGCGTACTGAGCCGGCGCTGGTGGCGAGGTATATGGATCGGAGCGCTGGCCGCCGTGGTGGTCGTGGCAGCCGTGTTCTTTCTCATCAACCCCGGTGGCCCGCTCCATGAATGGGCACTGGAGACCCCCCTCAACCGGGTTTCCCGCGTGCTGGAGTATGAGAGCGGCACCGGTATGGTGCGCAACTTGATATGGCAGGGAGCCCTCGATATGGTCCTGCCGCGGGGAGAAGTGTGGTACCCACCCACTGAGGCGCATCCCCAGGGACATACGGACCCGCTGGACGGGTTGCGCCCCCTGGTGGGGCACGGGCCTGAGTCGATGTACGTGGCGTACAACTCCTACTATCCACCGCTGCTGGGACACTACGAGTCCCGTACAGCTTCGCCCGACCGCTCGCACAACGAGACGATGGATTCGTGGGTGACCAAGGGAGCCCTGGGGTTCGTGGCCTACGTATGGCTCTTCGGTGCCCTGTTCACGTACGGCTTGCGGTGGCTGGGCTTCCTGCCCGACGACTGGCGGCGTAAGCTCTTCTTTGCCTTGGTAGGTGGGGGAGCCATCGTCGCGAGCGCGATTGTGATTCCCACGATTGGGCCGCACTTCCTCGGTCTGGCCATTCCCGTCGGCATGGTGGGGGGGATCTTCCTCTACCTGGTGGCCTGGGGCTTCTCCGAGTGGGGGAGCATGGAGGACGTGGACCTCCATCCCCGCTTCGTGCTTCTGATGGGCCTGTTCTCTGCGATGGTCGCGCACTTCGTCGAGATCAACTTCGGCATCGCCATTGCCGCTACCCGCACGACCTTTTGGTGCTACGCCGGCCTGCTGGTGATCACTGGCCTCAATCTGATCGAGGAGCGGGAGGAGGTTGAGAACAAAGACCACCGGCGGAATCGAGGGGAGAGGATGCTGCCGTTGTGGCTGAGGCCCACACTGGTGACGGCCATCCTTGGCGGTTTCATTGTGGGTGCGTTGTCCTTTGACTTCGTCACTAACGCCGAGCGGCTGACCCAACCCGGCGCGATCGTCTGGCGCGCTCTCACTGTGTTGCCGGCGCAGGCGAACCGTACGTCGTACGGAGCCCTGATGATCTTCGCATTCACGTGGGTGATGAGCACTGTGCTTTTCATCGCCCAGATGGCGAAGCGAGGCGTATTCAGGGAGCGGAAGGACGACTGGCTTCTGGCCGTGGCCCTCTACATGCTCATCTCGCTGACCATCGGCCTTGGATTTGCCCTCGTCCTGGCAGGGCGTCATGCTTCCGTGGTTCGCGACCGTCCAGAGACCGTCGAGGGTGTCCTTCGGGTCGCGCAACGGGTGGCAGGGACGGTGACGCTCTACTATCAGTTTATCGTATTCACCTTACTGGTAGGGGGCGGCGTGCTTCTGATCGGGACAGGTGAGGCTCTCGAACCGGTGGGAGGGATGAGTGTCATCGCTCTTCTGGTGCTCAGCCTGCTGGGCGGGGCTGCGGCCGTGGTGACGAACCTGCATCCCATCCAGGCTGACATCATCTACAAGCAAGCCAATCCATACGAGAGACAGGGGCAGTGGCCGGTGGCCATCCGACACTACCAGCGGGCCATTGACCTCGCCCCGCGCGAGGATTTCTACTACCTCTATTTGGGCCGGGCCTACCTCGAGTACGCCAAGACGCTGCAGGATCCCGGACAGCGCCGCACGATCCTGCAGGAGACTGAGGAGACTTTGAAGCAGGCGCGTGAGATCAATCCGCTCAATACGGATCACAGTGCCAATCTGGCGCGTATGTATCGTACTTGGGCTCAGCTTGCGCAGGATGGGGAGACGCGTCAAGAGATGATCCAGCGGGCCTCGGAGAATTACGAGATTGCGACAAGGCTCAGTCCGCAGAACGCCATCCTCTGGAACGAATGGGGTATGCTCTACCTCTCGGTGGGCCGGTTTGAGGAGGCGCAGGAGAAGATTGCTCGGTCTCTGGAGGTTGACCCGGGCTTCGAACAGACCTGGACCATTCAGGCAGACCTCTACGCCAACCGGGATATGATTACCGACGCCCTCGAGGCCTATGAGACGGCTCTCGAGATCGATCCCAAGCTGACTGACGTCTGGTTGCGTGTCGGGGACATTCGGCGGCAGCGCGGTGAGTTGATGGAAGCGACGGAGGCGTACGAAAAGGCTCTCGAGCTGAGCCCACGTCACGTCCAGGCCTGGCGCGTGTTGGGCTCGCTCTACGCTCAGACGGACCGCCCACAGCAGGGGATTGAAGCGCTGCAGAGAGCGCTCGAGCTTGCTCCAGATGGGGAGGATGCCTGGGATACGCATCGCATACTGGCCATTCTATACAGCCAGCTCGGTCAGCGAGATGCGGCGCTGACACACGCGGAGCAGGCGCTGCAGACGGCGCCGGAGAACCAGCAGGGGAACCTGGAGCAGCTTGTGGCGCAACTGAAAGGGAGCTGATTGCCGTGACCATCTACCTTCTGGTCTTCGCTGGAGCCCTCGTGCTGGCCATCGGCGCCACGCCGGTCGCTCGGTATCTAGCGCCGCGCATGGGCATGCTCGACCAGCCGGAGGCCCGCAAGATCCACGAGCGGCCTGTGCCCCGTTTGGGTGGGGCCGCGATTCTCATCGCCGTCGTGACGGCTGCGCTCGTCCTGGGGGAGCGTTACCGGTTCGAGCAGTTCGGGAGCATCATTGTGGGGGCGACGGGGGTCTCGTTCATGGGGCTGATCGACGACCGCTGGGGATTGCCTGCCTTTGTCAAACTGGCGGGGCAGATCGCTGCGGCTCTGTTGCTCTACGTCAGCGGGATCTACGTGAGCACCTTCCCACAGCCGGCGGTGAGTCTGTTCGTGACCGTCTTCTGGGTAGTCTACATCACAAACGCCATCAATCTGCTCGACAACATGGACGGCCTGGCAGGCGGTGTGGCTGCCATCGCCGCGGCTCACTTTGCCCTCATGTGCTCCTTCAGCGGGCAGTATCTGGTGGGAGCTCTCTCTGTCGCTCTGCTGGGAGCGTGCATCGGCTTCCTGAGCTACAATCTGAACCCGGCCAACATCTTCATGGGCGACTCAGGGTCGCTCTTCCTGGGCTTCATGTTGGCGGCCACGGGCATCAAGCTGAGCTTCCCGCAGAATGTGAGCTTCGTGGCCTGGATGATTCCGGTACTGGTCATGGGCGTGCCCATCTTTGACACGGCTCTGGTGTTCGTCTCGCGACTCCGATGCGGGCTGAATCCGCTGACCACGCCCGGACGGGATCACATATCGCACCGACTGGTAAGGGCGGGACTGAGCCGGCGCGAGGCTGTTCTCACTATCTACGTTGCCTGCTTCGTCGCGGGTCTGTTGGCAATTTTCGTGACAAGAGGGTCGGTGGTGGAGGGGTACATCGGCGGTGGCGCTGCGGCGCTGGCGGGTTTGTACGGGATGTGGCGGATGGAGCGACCGCCGTTCTTCGGGGGCGAGGAGAGCTCGGAGTCCTGAGGCACAATCCGGCTGTCGCGCCGAATCCCCGAGAAGACGCCAGTCGCCGCGAAAAAAGGTCAGACCCGGCAGGGGTTTTCAATTGAGAGGTCCGGTCGTGTTGACCTTTCGGTGGGACCGAAGAAGTGTCGGCGCGCTTTGGCTTGGCACCCGCTTCCCACTTGGTCCCGCAACCGCGCAGTCCCACAAGCCGCCAAAGCGTTCCCGGCAAGCTTGCTGCCATTCGTGGCTACTACGTACGTCAGGTACCTGAATCCAGGTCACCGGAGGTCTGATGCTCGCTCTCAAGGACAAAATTGCTGGCCGCACCGCGCACATCGCCATCATCGGGTTGGGCTACGTTGGTCTGCCTCTAGCCACGGCTTTTGCGAAGGGTGGCTTCCGGGTGACCGGTGTCGACATTGATAGCCGCAAGGTCGATGCCATCACGGCCGGCGAGAGCTATATTGCCGACGTGCCGGACGACGAGCTAGGGCCCCACGCGGAGTCAGGGCGACTGACGGCTACACTGGACTACGACGCTGTACGCGAAGCCGATGCCGTATTCATCTGTGTTCCGACCCCATACGATGCACAGCGCGCTCCAGATCTATCCTTTATCCGCTCAGCAAGCCACTCGATAAAGTCGCGGCTGAAGCCAGGCCAGCTGGTGGTGCTGCAGAGCACCACATATCCCGGCACGACGGAGGAGGTTGTGCTTCCAGTACTCGAGGAGAGTGGACTCGAGGCAGGGAAGGACTTCTTCCTCGCCTTCTCGCCGGAGCGCATCGATCCAGGCAACACTCGGTGGACGGCCTATAACACACCAAAAGTCGTCGGCGGTTTTACCCCGCAGTGCACGGAGCTGGCGGCAGCTCTGCTCCAACAGATGGGGGCCGTTGTCCATTCTGTCTCCTCTCCGCACGCGGCCGAGCTCACGAAGTTGCTTGAGAACACGTTCCGCGCCGTCAATATCGCCCTGGTGAACGAGCTGGCGCTGCTCTCGGAGCGCATGGACATCGACCTTTGGGAGGTGATCGAGGCCGCGGAGACGAAGCCCTTTGGTTTCATGCCCTTCTACCCAGGCCCTGGTGTGGGTGGACACTGCATCCCGGTCGATCCCTACTACCTGTTCTGGAAGGCGCGTGAGTACGATTTCTACACCAAGTTCATCGAGCTGGCCGCCGAGGTCAACGAGGCGATGCCGCACCACGTCGTCGAGCTTGTCACAGCGGGGCTCTCTCAGGATGGTCTGCCGCTGAAGGGCGCCGAGGTTCTAGTGCTGGGTGTGGCGTTCAAACCAGACGTAGATGATGCCCGCAATTCTCCGGCGCGGCGCGTTATCGAGTTGCTCCTCCGGCGCGGCGCGGTAGTTGGCTACCACGATCCGTACGTCCCGCGCTTCAATGTGGGCGATGACGTCTTTCACCGCGAAAGCGTGGAACTGAAATCCGTAGGGCTTGAGTACGAGGTTCTGGACAGCGCCGATTGTGTGGTCATCGTCACGGGCCACCGGTGCGTGGACTACCAACGCGTGGTGGACAAGGCGACTCGCGTCGTCGATACGTGCAACGCAACTGCCGGCGTGGAAGGCGGGGATGACAGGGTGCTGCGGTTGGGAGTTGGCCAGCCTCGAATCGCCCACTAGGGTACGGTGGGGACTTGAATCCGTCCCGAGACAGCCAGACACCACCGCCGATCACGCAAGTGGCAGTGGGGCGCAACATAGCAGATGCCATGACTGAGAAGCCTTTGTCGTCCACTCCTTCGCAACGCCGCCTATGGGTGGTGCGCGCGCTGACGGCAGTGACGGTCGTTGCTGCCTTGGCTGCCGCGATCGTGTTTCGCGACCATATCCAAGAGCTGGAGCGGTATGGGTATGCGGCCGTCTTCCTCGTGGGCCTGGTGAGCAATGCCACCCTGATCCTTCCCGTGCCGGGCCTGGCAGTCAGCTCGGTGCTCGGGAGCGTGTTCAATCCATGGATCATAGGGATCGTAGCCGGCATCGGCCAGGCGTTGGGAGAGCTGACAGGCTATATGGCCGGCTACAGCGGTCATACTTGGGTCGACGACTACCCTCGCTACGATCGGCTCGTGAGGTGGATGCAGCGGTATGGCGTGTTTACCATCTTCCTGCTC
>JASFVD010000102.1:0-7335 GCA_050050015.1 Anaerolineae bacterium
TGGGACGCGGTCAGGAGGTGAGGGGCATCGTCTGTGCCATTGGCGAAGGTCTCTGGAGGTTCGCCGAGGTAGCGGTCATCGGCAGGTCGCCGCCTAGGCCAGCCTCCGGCCCATGTGCCACGTGCCTTTCCGCAGGTTCTGGTAGATCGTGAACGTCGCATCGCCCTCCAGTCCTCCGGAACGTGGTCGAGCCCGAAGACGGAAGCAGGTCCGCTCGATCCTCCCCCACAGGCCGCGGCGCGAGACGGTCCAACAGCGCTCGACCGCGTGGACGTCGTACCACTGACCGCGCCAGGCAAACAGTTTAGGGAAGTAGCCATGACGCCGTTCCAGCACGTCGATCGCTTTACGCCGTCCTAGAGGGCGGATCATCCTCGGTCGTCTCGTGCTCCCTCTCTGCTCGGGCCCGACTCTCAGGCGTCGCGTCGCATCAAGCGCAGCGCTCATGGTCATATCGCACCCCCTCTCGATCTACAGATGCCCCTCCCACTACCCTGAACTCTCGTTCCGCGGGCGCGGACAGCGACGAGGGCAGCGCGTTCCACGACGCCCCGCTTCTCTGCTCCCCGCCCGCCGGCGAGACGACCACAATAGGCGGATAGCTGTGTCTGAAGTTGTAGTCCTCCTCTCGATCCCGGATCCGCGAGTAGCCAGACGACCGACCCTCGCTCTGCCGCCTGCTGACGGCCACCACAATCAGGCTGGTCGGTATCGCAGCGCCCACGCCGCAGACGGCCCCCGCCAACACCCCCAGTGCCTCCTCACTCAGTCGGTTCGCGACAGCCAATCCCAGCGTCACGGCGAATGCCACCGCCACCACGCCCACGAACGCCTTCAGTCTCCCCCAGCGGCCCGCGCCCCGCTCCCCGCTGTCCCTCATGTGCCATCCCCCCAACCATTCCACGTCAGTCAATGAGCCCACACATGCGTGTGCCTTAGCTTCCCCGCTGTCCCGATATCCACGCGACCGTCTCTCGAATCTCCTCCCGCGACACGTACGCCGTCTGAAACCGAGTGACTCGACCTTCTGCCACCGCGATGAAATCCCCACGTCCCTCCAGGCGCTCCGCTCCCGTGCTGCTCCATCCGCTGGCCACTCGGGCGTCCGTCGCGCTGGCCACCCGTCCGACCAGCCGCACCGGGAAGTTCGCCTTCACCAGCGACCCGAGGACCGCCGCGGTCGGCTTCTGCGTCGCCGCCACCACGTGGATTCCCGCCTCGCGCCCTCGCTGCAGCAGCCGCGTCAGCGTCGCCTGCAGCCCGCCATCCGCCGTCATCATCAGATCCGCTAGCTCGTCGATCACCACCACCACGCGAGGCGATGGCGCCTGGCTGCCCCCCAGATCGCTCCGCCTCTCCATCAAACGCACCAGACTTTCCAGCGACTCCTCGGCCTCCTCGGCTGCCCCGATCACAGGTCGCGAGAGCTGCGGCAGCCCTTCAAAGGGCCGGAAGGCGCTCCCCTTCCCATCGATCAGCACCAACGTCAGCCTTTCGCGACGATTCAGCATCGCCAGACTCAGGATCATCGCCTGCAGAAGGGCCGTCTTCCCTGAACCCGTGGTTCCGGACACCAGCATGTGCGCTACGTCAGGGCTCGGCAGCCGGATGAGCAGTGGTCCACCATCCTCGGCCAGTCCAAGCAGCGCCGTGATGGGCGGAAGCCCCTCGGCATGGATGTGGCGGTACAGTGGCAGCAAGCGCACCAGCTCTGGGTCATCCCGCGCGACCTCGACGTCCACCGCCGCGCCGCGTCGCGCGATGCGGCAGTTCGACGTGTCGAGCGCGGCCGCCAGCTCTTCGCTCAGCCCCCTGATCTTCGAGATCCTCGCACCCACAGCCGGAAGGACCTGAAAGCGGACCCAACGCGGCGTCACCGTGCCACCGGTCACGCGGGCTGGGATCTTGTGCATGGTCAGGACCGTTTCAATCCGGTCCGCCTGATACTCCAGCTTAGCACGCACGTCGCGCCTCTTGCACGCTGCCCGCCGCCAGCGCCAGCACGAGGTCCGTCGAGTCCAGCGGCGGGATTGCTTTCCCAGACGACCTCACTCGCATCTCGAGGGGCACTCGCAAGGGGAGCCACCGCGGCGCCCCGCAGCAAGCGGCCCATCTAGTCCTCAGCATCGTCGTTCTCGCCGTCCGGCCCTGCGTCACCGGGCTCCTTGGCCCCGTTGGAGTCCAACACGTCGCGGATGTCGGCCTCGACCTCTGCGGCGACGTCGGGATGCTCCCGCAGGAAATCCTTGACGCTCTCACGCCCCTGGGCCAGGAAATCATCCTCATCTTGGTAGTAGTAATACGAGCCCCGCTTGTCGATGACGCCCAGGTCCACACCCACGTCCAGCAGATCCCCCTCCCTGCTGATGCCCTCGGCGTACATCAGGTCGAACTCCGCCACCCGGAAAGGAGGGGCGACCTTGTTCTTGGTCACCCGCACGCGGGTGCGCGTGCCAATGAGCTCGCCTCGATCCTTGATCGACGTGATGCGCCTAATGTCGAGCCGGACCGAAGCGTAGAACTTGAGCGCCCGGCCGCCCGATGTCGTCTCCGGGTTCCCAAACATCACACCAATCTTCTCGCGCAGCTGGTTGGTGAAGATCAGGGCCGTGTTCGACTGTTTGATCGCACCGCTCAGCTTGCGAAGCGCCTGACTCATCAATCGCGCCTGGAGCCCTGGGTGCGAGTCACCCATCTCCCCCTCGATCTCGGCGCGCGGCACCAGAGCTGCTACCGAGTCCACGACGATGACGTCCAGCGCGCCGGACCGAATCAGCGTCTCCGCGATCTCCAGTGCCTGTTCTCCCGTGTCCGGCTGGGAGATGAGCAGCGAATCCGTATCCACGCCGCACCTCCGCGCATACGCCGGGTCAAGGGCGTGCTCCATGTCGATGAATGCAGCTACGCCACCCTGCTTCTGCGCCTCGGCGACCACGTGCTGGGCAAGCGTCGTCTTTCCCGAACCCTCTGGCCCATAGATCTCGGTGACCCGCCCTCGCGGCACGCCGCCTACGCCCAGGGCCAGATCGAGAGACAGCGAGCCAGTCCGGATCACAGCGACATCCAGGTGTGTGACCTCTCCGAGCCGCATAATCGCACCGTCGCCGAAACGCTTCTCCAGGTTTGCCAGCGCCCTATCCAGGGCCTCTTCTCTGCCCTTGTCGACCATAGTCTCACCCTCCAGGCTGTGATAGGAGAAACACTACTTTGGCCATCGGCCTCGCGGGGTTCTTAGAACGTATGTTCTAATCCTATACGTATCATATCAGAATCGGATGCCCCCGTCAAGAGGGAGATATCCCAACTTAACCCAAACCTTGTCACCCTTCCCAAGCAGAAGTGGGGCGTTTCAGGTGTCGGAGGCATGCCAACGCTGACGTTGGTGACGGAGCCGCCGGCACCGGAAGGCGGGTCCGGGGCGAAACCCTCAAGGCTTGAGGTCTCTCCCAACACAAAAAAGCCCAGCCCCCGCGGGGGCTGGGCCTCGAGAATGCGGGAAACGCGCGTTCAGTCCAGCTTCCTGATGACCATCACGACCTTGCCTTGCACCATGACCCGAGCCGGGTCGTCGACGTAGATGGGATCCATCGTCGGATTGGCCGGCTGAAGACGGACTCTGCCTCCCTGCTCCTGATAGAAATGCTTGAGCGTGACCTCGCCGTCGCCCTGCAGCCACACCGCCGCCATTTCGCCGTTCTCGACTCGCTCCTGGTGTCGCATAATCACGATGTCCCCATCGTTGACCAGCGCGTCTACCATCGAATCACCCTCTACCTCGAGGGCATACAATCCCTCCGGGTCCCCCAGCAGCTCCCGCGAGACCTCGATCGTCTCATCGCCCATCAGGGCGAAATCGCTGCTCGGCACCGGCACCGGCTCGCCGGCCACGATGCGCCCCAGCAGCGGCAGTCGAAGGACATGTCTCGGCATGACCATAGCCTGACCTGCCTGCGCCAGCTTCAAGCCGCGCGACACCTCGCGGTCGCGAACGACGTACCCGGCCTCTTCCAGGCGATCCAGGTTGTAGCTCACTACGGATGTCGAGCTGATGTCCGCAGCCGAGCAGATCTCCCGCATAGACGGCGGATAGCCGTTGTCGCTGATGTACTCGCCCACGAACTCCAAGATGCGCCGCTGCTTCCCCGAGATGCGCTCCCCCATCATCATCCTCCTCGCTCCTCGTTCTCCATACACCCATTATATGCGAACATACGTTCTATGTCAAGGGGCAGTTGCCCGCCTGGGCCCCGTCCTGTACAATCGTGACAATCAACAGACCTACAACACGGCGAGGGACCCATGAGGATCTACATCACCGGATGCAACGGCCAGCTCGGCCGAGCGCTTGGCAGGGAATTGACGGGTCACACCGTGACTGGGTGTGACCTTCCCAAGACCGACATCACCGACCGAGAGCAGATCGAGGACGCCATAGCCGACTTCGCACCAGACGTCGTGATTCACACCGCGGCGTGGACCGACGTGGACGGCTGCGCCCGCGATCCAGAGAAGGCCTACCGGGTCAACGCCCTGGGGACCCAGAACGTCGCCCTCGCCTGCGCATCCTTAGGGGCAGCCCTGGTCACCATCAGTACGAACGAGGTGTTCGACGGGAGTGCCGACAGGCCCTACCGGGAATGGGATCCCCCCTACCCAGTCAATCCGTATGGTCGCTCGAAGGCAGCCGCCGAATGGTACGCACGCCATCTTCTAGAGCGTTTCTACATCGTGCGCACCGCCTGGCTCTACGCGCCCGGCGGGAGCAACTTTCCGCATACCATCATCAGGTTGGCGGACGATCTTGGCAAACTGCAAGTGGTTGTCGACGAGGTGGGCAACCCCACCTACGCGCCTGATCTGGCGGCGGCGCTCGCCCAGCTCATCCAGACGAAGGCCTACGGCGTCTACCATCTGACCAACTCCGGGCACGCATCCCGCTACGACTTCGCCCGGACAATCCTCCGTCTTAGCGGGCGCGAGAACGTTCCCGTCGAGCCGATAAGCCTGGACGAGTTCGAGCGCGATTCGACGCCGCCGCGCTTTGCTCCCCTGGCAAACACAGCCGCGGCGGCTTTGGGCATTCAACCGCGACCGTGGCAGGAGGCCCTGAAAGCCTTCCTCAGCTCGAGTTGACGCCTGCGGGACCCTCACAGGAAGGGCTCGTTCTTCCGCGACGTTCGTGTGAATGCCCGTCTCCGCCCAAGGCACGTACGGACGGACTCGATGCTTGGCCAACGCCCAGGCTTGGCCGCAGTTGGCCGAAGGCGGCCCAGCCGAGGCTCGCTCAGTGATACGATCAACAGCGGGCTGACCTCGTGCCCAGGCGTGCTCTGAAGGCGACGTGGTTCCAGCAGCACAATGGCTGCGATTCTCTCTGACTCCGCGCAACGAGCGCGGTGCCGCATCACACTACTGGAGTCCTTCATAGGGCGGAAGGAGGTCGTGGTATGTCCACAGGGAGCCAAGTCTCGGATGCTAAGTCGCATCCCGAAAGACTCTCGTTCCGGGAGAAGCTGACCTACGGGCTGGGGGACATTGCGCATTCCGTCGGTCCTGGCACCATCCTGCCTTTCTGGTACCTCTTCTTCCTCACCGATGTCGCCCGCCTGAGGCCCGGTCTGGCCGGTCTCACCATCCTCATTGGCGGTGTCTGGGACGCGGTCAACGATCCCCTCGTCGGGCTCCTGTCCGACCGCACGCGGACCCGGTGGGGGCGCCGGCGGCCCTACATGCTGTTTGGAGCCCTTCCTTATGGGGCTACCTTCGTCCTGATGTGGCTGGTGCCGCCGATAGAGAACCAGATCGTGAAATGCCTCTACTACGCCATGATCTACATTCTGTTCGATACTGCGGTGACCGCCGTCAGCTGCCCTTACTACGCCTTGACACCCGAGCTGACGCTGGATCACGACGAGCGGACGTCCCTCACCTCCTACCGCATGTTCATCTCCATCGTCTCTGGTCTGGCTGCGGCCCTCGGATTCGCGCTGGTGCTCGACGCCGCGCCACATGAGCAAGCCGCTTTCCGCACGATGGGCTTCATCTCTGCCGGGGTCTTCGTCGTTACCATCCTCGCCGCGTTCTTGGGCACCCGCGAGCGGGCAGGCTTCCAGGTCCAAAACCCCCCGTCCCCCCTCGCGAGCCTGCGATTTGTCGTCCGAAATCGCGACTGGTGGTACACGCTCGGCATGCGCCTCCTCAGCTGGATTCCGGTGGACCTGGCGTCAGCCGTCTTTGCCTACTATTTGCTCTACTGGATTGGGATGCAGCCCATGGAGGCGTCCCTCGTCCAGGCCGTGATTCTGACCAGCGCAGCCGTGACCCTTCCCCTGGTTCTGTGGATGACAAGGCGCTGGGAGAAGAAGACAGCCTTCATCGTAGCGACAGCGTCCTGGGCCGTGGTAATGCTCGCCCTGTTGCTCGTTCCGCAGGGGGCGAGACCCATGGTCTACCCCATTGCCGTGCTCGTCGGACCGGGCGTCGCCGCTGCCCACGCCCTTCCGACGGCAATGAGCGCGGACACGCTCGACGTGGACGAGTTGAACAGCGGACAGCGGCAGGAGGGCGTCTACGCGGGGTTCGAGGTCTTCGTCCGGAAGCTATCCACGAAGATCGTGCTGGCAGCCATTGGGCCGATCCTGGCCTGGACCGGCTACGTCGAGGGTGCGGCCACGCAGACGCGGAGCACGTTGACGGCAATACGTCTGCTCATCGCCCTCGCTCCGGCCGCCATCCTGTTCGGGGCCATCGCGGTGGCCTGGCGATATCCTCTGACCCGCCAGCGACATCGGGAGATTCAGCAGGAGCTGGCGGACCGTCGGGCCGCCACAGCCGATCCCAGGTTTGGGTAAGGCTGACTGCGCCAAGCACCCAGAGGCCGTAGCGTGAAGGAAGCACACAACATCCTCATCGTCAGCGACCTGCACCTGACCGAGGGGCTCGATCCTCGGACGGGCAAGACCTCACGCCTCGAGGACTTCTTCCGGGACCAGGCCTTCGCTCGCTTCCTCCGCTATCACGAGACCGTCAAGGATCAGCCTCGATTCGGGGCACGACCGTGGCTCCTCATCCTGAACGGTGACATCTTCGACTTCCTCCAGGTGATCTCCCTGCCCCAGGATGGGCCGACCCTGCAGACCGTGAAGGGCGTCGATCGCCGAAGCGACCTGAGCCCTAACGAGCAGGCCTATGGGCTAGGGACGACGGCCGCGGAGTCGGAATGGAAGCTCAAGCAGATCGCGGCGGGGCACCAAGACTTCTTCGCTGCGTTGGGATGGTTTGTGGCGCAGGGAAACCACGTCGCGCTCATCCGCGGCAACCACGATGTAGAACTTC
>JASFVD010000103.1:0-7325 GCA_050050015.1 Anaerolineae bacterium
CGGGATCCAGGATGTCGGGTCTGTTCGTGGCGGCGACGACGATGACGTTGGTATCGGTGTCGAAGCCGTCCATCTCCACCAGGATCTGGTTCAGCGTCTGTTCGCGTTCGTCGTGAGACCCCCCTAGGCCTGCCCCACGATGCCGACCGACGGCGTCGATCTCGTCGAGGAAAACGATGCAAGGGCTGTGCTTCTTCGCCTGTTCGAACAGATCTCGCACACGGGATGCGCCGACGCCTACAAACATCTCCACGAACTCCGAACCGGAGATCGAGAAGAAGGGAACGCCGGCTTCACCAGAGACTGCCTTGGCCAGGAGCGTCTTGCCGGTTCCGGGCGCCCCCATCAGGAGGACGCCTTTCGGGATCCGTGCACCCAACTGGATGAACTTCTCAGGCTCCTTGAGAAACTCGACGACCTCCTTCAGGGCCTCTTTCGCCTCTCGCACGCCACCTACGTCCTCGAAGGTGACGGATGGCTGATCGCCCGTGTGCATGCGGGCCTGGCTCTTGCCGAAGGAGAGTGCACGACTGTTGGCACCCTGGAACTGACGCAGCATGAGATACCCACCGACGAACATCGCGACCACAAGCAAGATCGATCCCCCGGCGCTCAATAAGGTCATCCAATCCGGGGGCTTGACCACTTCGATTTCAACGCTAGCTAGATCCTGTTGGGTGACGCCCAGGTTTCGAAGTTGCTCGGTGAGCGTCGACTCGGGGCCCTTGTTTGAGACTACCTCTCGGCCATCCGCGAGATCGATCAGAAGCTTGTCGTCCTCGACGCGAATGCTGGCGACGTTGCCCTCTCGAACCTGGGCTGCGACCTCCGAAAGCTTCATATCCTCAACGTCCTGAACCTGCTGGGAGTAAAAGCTATAGACCAAGAACCCAACAGCAGCCAGGATGATCAGATAAATGAATGGACTTCCCCTAGACTTACCAGTCACGACCTTCCTCCGTTCCCGTAAACGAATGCGCACCGCCCATCGACAGGCGTCTGAGCATTCGCTCTCATCCTCCCTCCAACACTTTTTCCAAGATGATTGTACCACAAATTGACCGCATTCGCCACCTACTGACCGATGTCTATCTCGGCGACCAGGATGCTGTTTGCCTGTTCCGTCGTCTTGCCTGCATCCACGACCGGTAGCCGATTGCCCGGCTTCCCGTCGGGGTACATCCCGATGCGCAGCTGGTAGGTCCCAGCAGGAATCCCCGGTGGAATCGCCAGCTGGTGCGGGTCCACGACCTCAGTGCCCCGGTTCCACTCCGTTGTCGGAAGGTGCGGCTGCCTATCCTCCTGAGTTATGAGATTGCCATTCGGGCCGATGACGTGGACGAAGACAACGAGGCGCTGGTCAATGGCACGTGTAGCTTCCCAGCGCAGTGTCAACCCAAGTATCTCACCTGGTCGGTACGTCTTCTTTTCCAGGACGGCGCTGTTCAGCATGATCCGCCGGTCCAGGTTGACCTCCAACGGGATGTCCGATCCTCCACTTACGGTCAGCGTAACGGTGTCCCCTGCTCTGATTGTTGAGCCTTGCTCCGGGTCTTGGGCCGTCACCTGACCTTCCGGGCCCGCGTCCCAAACCTCCTCTATCGAGACCTCCAACATCATCGACTCCAGGCCCGCCTTCATGTCCTCGGCCGAGTGTCCAATCACGTCCGGCATGGTCAGCTCTCGACCGGGGCCGCTGACGACGACGGATACCACGTCATTGACAGGGATCTCCTGTCCAGGGGCTGGGTCCTGTTCAATCACCGTGCCTTCTTCCGCCCCTGGTGCCTCACGCTGGCCCGTGATGTCCATCTTCAGTCCCGAGCGCTCGAGAAGCGCTCGTGCCTCGTCGACGGGTCTGTCGACAATGCTTGGTACGGTCACCATAGCGGGTTCTTGGGTCCGAGGAATCAGCGATGAGGGTGTGGCCGTGGGCGGCGCCGTCGGCAACGAGGCGTATGATTGGTAAACCAACCACCACAAGGGAATCAATCCCACCACGGCTACCAGGGCGACTACGCTCAAGACCCAGGTCAGGGCCTCGGAACCAAAGGATTTCCTCTGCACGGTGACGGGCTGGCTACGGGTTGGTTCCTTCTGGGGAGGTGCGCTCGAAGCCGCGGGCGTCACGGCTGGCTGCGGACCTGTCGGCTGCTCGACTTGAAGGCGGTACTCCTCGAGAACGTGAGCTAGCTGATCGGCCGTCCGGTAGCGCGCTGAGGGTTCCTTGGAAAGGACCTTCCGCACGATCCAGTCCAGCTTGGGCGGGACCTTCGGGTTCCGCACGCTTAAGGGCGGCGGTTCCTCCCGCAGATGCTTCATGGCCAGCGCCGTCGGATTGTCCGCTCGGAAAGGCGGCGAGCCCGCGAGCATCTCGTACATGAGAACGCCGATGCTGTAGACGTCGGACGCGGGCGTCGGTGGCTCGCCAGCTGCCTGTTCTGGTGCTAAGTAGGTCGGGCTGCCCCACACGGTATCTGCATCCGTAAGCCCCGATTCAGACAGCGCTCGTGCAATGCCGAAGTCGGCGACCTTGGCGCAGCCGTCCTGGGTGATCAGGACGTTCTGAGGTTTGACGTCACGATGAATGACGCCGCCCTTGTGCGCGTGCCCCACTCCTGCCGCGACCTGCGTCGCGATGTCGAGCGCCTTGGAGACGCTCAGACGGCCTTCCTGGCGGATGAGGGTCTTCAGGTCTTGGCCGTCAACGAACTCCATGACGATATAGTGCTGGTCGCCGTCCTTTCCCACATCGAAGACGGTGACGATATTCGGATGGTCGAGATTGGCAGCCGCGCGCGCCTCCCGCTGGAAGCGCTCCAAGAACTCGGGGTCGCTGGCAAACCGACGCCGCAATACCTTGACCGCTACTCGGCGTTCCAGCAACGTGTCCACGGCCTTGTAGACGACGGCCATGCCGCCCGAACCGATGCAGGTTAGCAAGCGATATCTATTGTTGAGTTCTACGTCTTCCATCATTGGTAGCCTCGGCTTGTGAAGCGAGTTTGTGCTATTGTACTCCGAATCACGGGCCTGGGCAAGAGCCGCTGCACGTCGGCGACCCGTCTGCGAATCCGGGCATCAGTGGTCCCCCTCTTCAACGGCATTCCGACCTCCGGACTTGCCCTCAGGGCAACCTGGTGTATGCTTGTGACAGGGGAATCGGGAGGATAGGGGGTCAGATGCAGACCATTGACCGTCGTCAGTTTCTGATCGGTGCTGGCGCCATCTTGACGCGATTTGCACTGCCACACCACCCTCATGTCGATGACGTACCCCGCGTGCAACCGCCACCTGCCCCTCTCGGCCGTATCGCCACCTGGTGGCGCCAGGCGGTGCGCACTGAGCCTTCACAAAGGGCAGCCTGGGTGGCGTCGCAGGGGCGGGATGATATCATCACGCTTCGAGCTGCGGTCGTTGGCGACCCTCCCTGGCCCACCAATCCCGTATGGTATGAGACGGATGGCGGATACATCCACAGTGGCTATGTGCAGCCGGTGGAGAACACCCCTCAACCTGAGACGATCACGCAGGTAGATGAGCCCGGATTCTGGGCTGAGGTCTGTGTTCCATTCGCCGAGGCACGCTGGCGACCTCTCGGCCCATACGTCTCGTACAGACTCTACTATGGGACCGTCTACCGCGTTGTGAAGCGTGTGCTGGATGAAGAGGGTGGCCTGTGGTGCCAACTCAAGGATGGTCTGACCTGGTCCGCCGGCCCGTACGTCCGAGCGCGATCGCTGAGACGGATTCCTGAGGAGCAGCTCCTGCCCATCTCTCCTGGACGACCGGACAAGCGGCTTGAGATCAGGATTCCACCTCAGACGCTGATCTGCTTGGAGGGCGGTCGGCCGGTCTTCGAGACTCGTATCGCGTCCGGCGTGTACGGACTCGGCACGCCGCTTGGTGAGTTTCGCGTGCTCTATCAGCGGCATACGCGGCGCATGGTTGGCGGTAGCGGTGACGATCGCTACGACCTTCCCGGTGTCCCCTTTCCGGTGTATTTCACGAGGTCGGGCGTGGCTATCCACGGCACGTATTGGCACAACGACTACGGACGGCGACATAGCCACGGATGTGTCAACGTGACCAGCGAGGCCGCCCGCTGGATCTTCCGCTGGGTCGAGCCGCACGTACCGTACGGAGAGCATACGTTGCGTTCTCATGAAGGCGAGGGGACACGCATCGTGGTCCTCTAGACGTCATGTCCGACAGGGATTCCAGGTGAAACGCAGGATCTTGGACTACAGCGTCATAACTTTGATGCTGGCGAGCGGGCTGTATGTTGCGCTCACCGGATGGATTGCTGACACGTTCGGCCTTCACCAGTTTGTCTTCCATCGCTATGCTGGATACCTCTGCGTCGGATTCACCTCTCTTCATATCCTCCTGAACAGGCGACGGATCATTGCGACCTTGCGAGCCTTCGCTCGGGGAAGGGGGAGGCGGGATTCGGCTGTTGAACCGGAGCTCCGCGAAGGGATGGTGGCAGTCGAGCGGAGGCACATTCTGGTGGGCGGCCTTTCCGCCGCTGCTGGCTTCCTCGCTGGGTGGCTTATTCCTGATCGACGTCAGACAATGCCCGACGAGGTGACCGACATAGGTGCTCTGTATCACGAATGGAGCTCGCCCGGTCACCTTGGCGACCTGCCGGTGCCCGACTGGGGCGGGCGCCCCTCAACGTACAAGACGTACCCGGATGCTGATCGCATCCCACTCCCGGATCCTGGGGGCTTCCGACGGATGACCGTCGAGGACGGAATCCAAACGCGGCGCTCCGTGCGAGACTATAGTGAGGAGCCACTCTCGTTGGCGGCCCTATCGGGTCTGTTGCACGCGGCTCAAGGCATCACCGAGGAGCGACGGAAGTTCCGGGCCGCACCCTCGGCCGGTGCGCTCTATCCGATTGAGCCGTATGTTGTCGTCCAGCGAATCGAGGCGTTGCATCCCGGGATCTATCACTACGCGGTAGAAGCCCATGAGTTGGAGGTCCTTCAGCTCGGCGACTTCCGCGACAGAGTTACGCGAGCCGGCCTGTATCAAGCCTTCTTAGGCCAGGCCGCCGCCTGCTTTGTACTATCTGCTGTGTTTCAGCGTTCGCGATGGAAGTACCGAAAGAGGGCATATCGCTACGTTCTCCTGGAGACTGGGCACATTGCCCAGAACCTTTACCTTGCCGCCACCTCCATGGGCCTGGGGGCCTGTGCCGTCGGGGCCTTCTACGATGACCAAGTCAACCGCCTGCTGGGGCTTGATGGGCAGGAGGAGGCTGCTCTCTACATCATCAGCGTTGGACACACGGTGCGGACTGTCCGGGACGATCTGTGACTGCGCCAGGCTAGATCAGCAGCATGACGCCCGTCACCGCCAGGATACCCGCAACGACCCTCCTGAAGCTCCTCCGATCGAGAAGTCGCTGCAGCCGGGAACCAGCGGCGACCCCCGCGATCAGGAACGGGACCATGAGTGCAGCGAAACGGAGAATATCCCAGTTGAGCAACCCGTTCGCCGTGAAGAGCACCATCTTGTAGCAGGCATCGACGAAGAAGACTCCATACAAGGTGGCGCGGAAGACTCGCTTATCCTCCAGCACGTGCGAGAGGTAGATGATGATGGGCGGCCCATTGACGCTGAACGTCGCGCCCAGCGCGCCACCGAGGAATCCACTCACCGGCGCCAGCGCGCTGCCTAGCGAGCGTCCCGATATCGGTGCGTGGGGCTCCCTTTCCAAGAGCATCGCCAGCGCCCACCCTGTCACGAGAACACCCAGGACGCGCTTGAGGATATCGTGGCTTACGGAAACCAGCAGCCACGTTCCGATGCTCGTTCCCACTACCATGCCACTCAGCAGCAGGAGGAGAAGGCGCCGATCCACCGAGCGCCAGTTCGATGTCACCAGCAGCGTGCCGGAGGCGAAGTCTAGAATCAAGAAGACCGGTGTCACGAACTTGACGTCGAGAAACAAGAGGAGTGCCGGAACAGCGAAGAGGGCGCTGCCAAAGCCGCTGACCCCCTTGACCAGGTGGCCCGCAAATACGATGGTGCCGGCCACTAGCAGAACTGGGACTTCGTGTCCCGGCATCAGGGTCTGAGTTCCTGTGCCCGGCGCCCGCCGAGAGCGGAGTGTGGAGAACTCACGCGTATCGGGTGTCGAGTCGGTAGCAGGCGAAGCTCACGCAGGGAAGGGGGAAGGCGTGACACCGGATTGGCGTCCGTGTTGACGCGTCCCGAAGAGGGAATATCGGGGCCAGTCGGACCGCGGTGCAGGTCGGTCACGCCAGCATCTGAAGGCATGCTATCCATAAGGAGCCATCGAGCTAGGCTTCCTCTACGAGCCTAAACTCCCACGCGCACCAGTACTCCTCAGGGTGAGGGTCGGGCGGACAGGCGATGCACGTGGTCTCGAATCTGGGATCGATGGTGCTGGCGAAATTGCTGTACTCGACCAGGCCCACGGGCTTACACGGGAAGTCCGGCAGGCCCTTGCGATGGCGCGCGGCCTGGACCCTGCATCTGTTCATGCGGAAGATGAAGCTGTGCTCATCCACATCGATGCTCTCCTGCTCGTTGATGCGAGCGTAGAGTCGATATTGCAGTGTCCTCTTCAGCGCCGGTACTCCGCCACCTGGCTCAATGCCCAGGAAGGCTATGATCCTTTTTGCCTCGATGATCGTGAACTGCTCCCAAGCCTTCCTGTCTAGCTCGATGGCGGTCTCTAGGTCGAAGGTATCCTCAGCGGCCAGGAACCACAGGCCATCGTGGGCCAACCAGTCCTTTGCCGCGATTTCGAGCAGATCGATCAGTTCTTCTTTGGAATGCTGACGCAACACGTCTCGATCAGGCATAAGTGATCTCCCTCGCACCATGCTCCGAGCCATTCGCTCGGAGGCAAGCTGTTGTGAACCTCATGGGCTGAGGTTTCTGAGATGGCAGGTGTCGTTCAGCACTACAATGGTGCCTGTGCCAGGTCCGTCGATCTCGAAGACGGTTACCCCGCAGGTGTCCTGGCGCAGCCGCCAGAAGTACTGATTGCCCAGCCCGATGACGGCGCAGAGAAGCACGCGATTGACTACGTTGTGCCCCACCATGGCCACCCGGTGACCTGTGTGCAGTTCGAGGATGGTGTCTAGGCCAGCTTCGACCCGTTCTCGCACGTCTCTCAGACTCTCGCCGCCTGGGACCTGGACCGTGTGCGGCGCTTCATACCAAGCGCGGAGCAGATCTGGGTATCTCTCCTTCACGTCGCTTGGAGACTGTCCTTGCCAGTCACCAAAATCGATGTCAAGAAGGCCCTCAAACGCCTGTGCGGTCAGCTCATGGGCCTC
>JASFVD010000104.1:0-7304 GCA_050050015.1 Anaerolineae bacterium
GTGATCACGAGCACTCGAGCAAAGTCATCCCGGACAGCGTTGATCGCCTCAACAAGTCGCTGTCGCCCCTGTGCGTCCTGCGTCCCGAAGCCCTCGTCAATGACTAGCGTCTGAAGCTGGGCTCCCGCTCGCCGTGCCAGGAGCTTAGACAGCGCGACGCGAATCGCGAAGTTGACGCGAAACTGTTCACCGCCGCTGTAGTTCTCGTATGGCCGCGTTCCCACTTCATCTGAGATCGCGATCTCCAATGCTTCCCGCACCTCACCAGCCTTCGTCTCGCGTTGTGTGTCGAAGCGCACGTTCATCCGGCCTCTGGTCATGCGGGAGAGCAGTTGGTTCGCCTCGGCCTCGATCTCCGGCACCGCCGCCTCAATGATCATGGCAGGGACCCCTCGAATCCCGAACGCGGTTCTCAGATCATTGTAGATGGCTTCCTCCTTGGCGAGCTCCTGTCTGCGCCCTACTTTGTTCGCCTTCTGCTCCTCCAAGGCTTCGCATGCCGCGAGGCGCTGCTGGGCCGCGCCAAGCTGCTGGCGGGCCTCCGCTTCCTTGGCGCGCATCCGGTGCAGCTCTTCCTCCACCTCGTCGGCATCCTCAAGCTCCTCGCGCAGCCGGTCGCTCTGCTGGGCCAACCGGTCCCGGCGTTGGCGGGCGGCTTCCAGCTCCTCCCGCCATCGGCCCTCGGCCTCCGCCAACCGCTCGAGGCCCGCGTGCTCCTCCTCCACCCTCTCCTCGACAGTCTCCAGCTGGGCCTTCCTCTCGGCAAAAACCTGTCCATCGGAAACCGCCTGACGGGCTTCCTCGTGAGCCTCCTTGTCGTAGCCCAAATCCTCGGCCTCAGCCAACACGCTCTCCAGCTCAGCCCGGGTCTCGATAGCGAAGGCTTCGTCCCTCAGACGCCCTTCAACGTCCGCCAAAGCCGCCCGAGCCTCCTTGAGCTCCTTCTCCGCCTGCTGACCCTGCTCAATGCGCTCGTCCAGAGCTGCTGCCTGCCTTTGGAGCGCGGCCAACTCCCGGAGTTCTCGATCAGAACCCTCAATCTGCCGTTCCAGCGCCGACGTCTGCTCGCTTAGCTCCTCAATGGCCGCTCGATTAGTGCGGTAGGCGTCAGCCTTGGTATTCCCTTCCTCCTCGATCTGATCCAGCAGCTCAAGTCGGTGGTCCTTCGTCAGCGGCTGCTCGCAGAGCGGACACTCGGCATCGGCCTGGTTCAACAGGTTGATCCTCTCCTTTAGGGCCTCCATCTCGTGCTTCAGCCCCTCGTTCCGCGCACGAAGCTCCGCCTGTCTCTCCGCAATCCGGGCCAAGTCGTCCCTGGCTGCCTCTCGACTGTCAGAAAGGCGCTCAAGGTGCTCCAACTTGGCCCGCACCTCCTCCCGCTCCTCTAAGAGCTCCTCATCAGGCCGCCGGCCCTCAAGTTCTTCAATCCGCTGGTCAAGAATCTCGCGTCTCGCCTTCAGCTTGTGACAGGCCTCTGAGATCTTGGACGTCAGCGCTCGACGGCGCTCGTCAAGCTGCACGGATTGCCGCAGCATGTCCCCCAGCTCCCGCTCGCGATCCACGGCCTGTCGATACGCCCGATATCCAGCCTCGATCTGCTCCCGGTCCTCAACGAGTTGCTCGAACCCCGCAAGACGTTCCTCCCGATCGTGTCGCTCCTCGGCCAGACCTTCCAACTCCCGCTGCGCCCGCGCAATACGCTCCTCTTGATCGGCTAGCTGCGCCTCCAGGTGCCGGAGCTCTGTCCGTGCCTCTTCGACCTGTTGGTAGGCGCTCCGGGCCTCCTCGAGTGCCTCGCTCAGTTCGGCCACGGCAGCCTGCGCCGCCTCAAGCTGAGCCTGGTACTCGGGTCGGCGATCCAACTCGGCGTCGATCTCCTCCAGCCGCAGGCTGATCGCCTCGATCTCCGTCTCGATCTCCCTGAGACGCTGCTTGACGCGATCCTCATACGTGGCCCAGCGGTCAAGCCCAAGGATATCGCCCAGCACACGCTTCCTTTCCGCCGCCGTCTTTACGGTGAATTCGTCCGCGCGCCCCTGGCGGAGGAAGGACGAGTTGACGAAGGTGTCATGGTCCAACCGGAGCATGTCCTCGATCCTCCCCTGCGTGGCTCGAACACCGCCCTCAACGAGGGTGCGCCATCGCCCTTCATCCCGCACCTGGAAGTCGAGCATTGTTCGGCTTCGCGCATCCGCCTCGCGGCGGCGGAGCACCCGGTACAGATCATCCTGCAGTCTGAACGTGAACTCCACCCGCATGCTGTCCTGACCCAGGCGGATCAGGTCGTCGTCGCCGCGAGCGCCCAGGCGCGAATGGCCCCACAGCGCCCACGTCACAGCATCAAGGAGCGCTGACTTCCCTGCCCCATTGTCGCCTGCGAGGCAGGCGACATGGATGCCGGTGAAGTCCAGCACCGCCTCACGATAACACATGAAGTTCGTCAGAGACAGCTTGTGAGGAATCACGTCAGTGGTCAGATACCGAGGACAAGCGGCGCACCCCGGCTCCAAGCGAGGCACGAAGCATCAACAGGACGAGAGACGCTCCGAAGAACAGAACGACCGTGTTGAGATAGAAGGGCGTGGCGCGTCCGACGTGATCGTACAGCCACCCACCGGCAAGCGGACCTGTTGCAGCCCCAAAGAAGTGGGCGAAGGTGTACAAGCCGTAGCTCGTGCCCCGCATGTCCGCACCCGCAAGATCGGCCACATAGGCGCGCTCAGCCGGGATCGACACAGCATAGCCCAGCGATTCGACGGCCCACAGAATCGCCAGCGTCATGAGTCCCGGGAGATGAGGGATGAAAGCCGACGCCAGGCCTCCCACCAGCAGACCGGCAGTCATCGGGACCCTGCGACCCAGGCGATCCGCAATGCGCCCCATATGAGAAGGCAAGAACGAGCTGATCAGAGCTGCCGGTACGTAGGCCGTGGCCAGAGCCCCCACGCCAGCACCGAGGGTGTCCTGGAGATAGATCATCAACAGGGGCCAGACCATGGCCCGAGAGGCACCGGTGACGAGGACAATGCCCATCAAGGCGATAAGCTGCTCTGAAAGGGGACCGTGGTCAGATGCCACCGAACCTTTCGACCGCGCTGCCTCGGGCAGCGTCTCCCGCACGCCGCGCCAACCTGTCCAGAGCGAGATTAGGGCCGGAACCAAGTATGCCGCGAACAACCAGAACCAGATCTGTCTCCAGCCCAGATCGAGATTCTCCAGCGTGAAGATGGCTCCGAAGCCGAGGCTAGTGCCGATAAGAGCTCCTCTATTGACCGCCTCGTCGATACTTCCGAAGTCCCTACCCCGGCCTGTCTTCCGGGCCACATCCGCCACGATGGTGTAGGCGGATATCCAGAGGAACGCCTGGCCCAATCCCTGAACGAATCTCCCGATGGTCAGCAACCTCACCGTATCTGCAGCACAGAAGATCGCCGTGGCGGCAGTGTACCCTGCCAGACCGACCAAGAGAAAGGGTCGACGGCCCCAGCGGTCCATGGCCCTGCCAAGAAATGGCCGGACCACGAGCGGGACAAGAGAGATGGCGGAGAAGAAGCCGCCCACCTGGAGAGCAGACGCCCCCAGCTCCTTACCGTAGATGGGCAGCACGAAGGACAGAATCCCGAAAGGAAAGGAGACCCAGAAGACTGCCTTCCAGAGCATCCTCAAAGCCAGTCCCGTGCCATTTCCTGTCTTTGATCCTTCCTCTTGCATATCGTGGCCTAGCTATCCAAGCTCCCTAGTCGACCCCCGCGCTCCGCTTCCGCTCCTCCACGCGGGCCAGAATCTCCTCGGCGCTCCGCAGCGATGCATCGCCGGCAGCGCCCAGCATTTGAGCCAGCTCCTTCACACGTAGCTCATCCTCGAGACGCGTGACGCGAGTCACGGTGCGCTCGCCGTCGTCCGTTCGCTCGACCCGTTTCTCGACGCGTAGATGCTTGTCTCCGAAGCCAGCAAGCTGAGGCAGGTGCGTCACGCACAATACCTGACGCTGGACATTCCCCGCGTCTACTCCTGTCGTCAGTCCCCACAGCTTTCCCCCCACTGTCGCGCCAACTCGCCCGCCAATGCCCTGGTCGATCTCATCGAATACCAGTGTCGGGGTCTCGTCGGCGCGGGACAGCACGGCCTTGAGCGCGAGCATCAGCCGTGAGGTCTCCCCTCCGGACGCGATCTTCGTCATCGGCTTCAGCGGCTCGCCGGGATTCGCCGAGACGAGGAATTCGACGCGGTCGATGCCTGAGGCATCGAAGGCAGCTCTGGGCGACTCATCCTCCCTCAAGGTCTCGATCTCCTGCACGCCCTCCCCTGAGACCTGGAATGCGCGACTCGACATCGACTCAGGTATCGGAACTCCCTCGGGATCTGGGCGACGTCTGAACGTCATGCCGAATCGAGTCCCTTCCATATGAAGGTCCTCCAGCTCCCGCTCGACACGGCGAGCCAGGTCCTGGGCCGCCCGGAGCCGCCTCTGAGAGAGCTCGACCGCCCGGTGCCCGAGCTCCTGCAACAGCCCACTCTCCCGCGCCTCCAATTCCTCGATTCGCTCGTCGCTATGAGTGATCGTGTCGAGTTCGGCTTCTGCCTGTTTGGCATGGGCCAGGACGTCTTCAATGGTCTCGCCGTACTTTCGCTCCAACCGGCTGATCAGCGCGAGGCGCTCTTCAACCTCCTGGAGGCGCTGGGGACTGTACTCAATCTCTGCCTGATAGTCGCGCAGTTGCCTGGTCAGCTCCTCCAGCTGGAAGTTTACGCTCTCTGCATCCTTCAGAAGCTGTTGCAGCGACGGATCAACGCGAGCCGCCTCGGCCAAGGAGCGTAGAGCAGTCCCCAGCAGGTCGATCGCCGCCGGCGTCTGCGGTTCGCCCTCCTCAAGCGCCAAGCTCGCTTCCTGAGTCAGCTCCGCCAATCGCTCGGCGTTCGCCAGCCGGGGCCGTTCCCCTCGAAGGCGTTTCTCCTCGTCCGGGTCGAGCCCCGCCGAGCTGATTTCGCCTATCTGAAAGGTGAGCAGATCGGCGCGATGTGCCAGCTCTCGCTCGTCGCGCCTCAGCCGCTGCAGTTCCTCTCGCACCCGCTCCACCTCCCGCACCGCTCCTGCCACCGTCTCCCGCAGGGGCCAAAGCTCAGCGTAGCGGTCCAGCAGGTTGAGGTGTTGGGGCACCTTGAGCAGCGAAAGGTGCTCGCTTTGACCATGGATGTCGACGAGGCCCGTAGTCACCTCGCGGAGCAGGCCCAGCGTCACTGTGCGCCCATTCACCCTGCAGATGTTTCGCTTGTTGAGCCGGACCTCACGCCCAAGCAGGAGCAGGCCGCCGTCGTCCCCCTCCAGCTCCTCCCGCTTCAGCACAGGTTCGACCCTGGCCCGTTGTTCAGGTTCCAGGCGGAAGACCGCCTCGACAAGACTTCGATCGGCGCCCGTGCGCACCACGGTGCTGTCGGCCCACTCACCTAGAACGAGCTCCACGGCATCGACGATGATCGACTTTCCTGCGCCCGTCTCTCCGGTCAAGACCGTCAGACCAGGACTGAGTCTCAGATCGAGAGCATCAATGATGGCAAAGTCCCGAATGCGCAACTCCTGGAGCACAATACCTCCTACATCCTCTTTCCGGTGCGCAAGCGCGCGTAGGCAGCGCCCACAGAGGTCAAGATGTAGACACCGACCCAAAGGAGGCGCAAGATTCCCCCGGCCAGCGGGGCCCCCATGCCCCCGCCAGCGAAGACCAGTCCAAGGAGAGACAGCAGCGATAGCAGCAGGGTCGGGAGCACACCCAGAAAAATGCTGCCACACACGACCAGCCACGTGTACTCCCCTCTCCTCCTACCGATGGACCACCGGGCAGCCTCGGCGATACCGCCTCCAGCAACTGGACCGAGAAGAACCGTGTACCAGCCGAGCCGCGGGACGAGCCATCCGGCCACCAGCGAAAGCGGGAGCGCAACTATGGCAGCGATCAGGTAGTAGCTCGGCCTGAAGCCCGCGTAGAAGGCCCGTTGCTGCGCATTCACGCACGCCGGACAGCGGTAGCCTACGGGCGTCTTCACTACACACTTGGTGCAGATTGGCTCGCCGCACTTGTTACATCGGAGCAGAGTCTCGACCTTGGGATGATTCACACAGTGCAGACGTTCGTCCATAGGGCTACCGTCCAGTGTGATGTCCTAGTCTTCCGTCCTCGGTACCAGCCGCTTGACCAACGTCTTGTAGAAGTAGGTTCTCTCGCGAACCCGCGCAAACCGCGCAGCGTGAGTACTGGCCTCCACCTGAACGACATCTCGATACTCGAGGGCAGCCTCAGCTTGCCCGTCAACCATGAGTACGGCTGGCCGCCTTCCGACGACGGTGATGCGAACTGTCACGCCCTCCGCCAGCACGATCGGTCGCTCCATGCTAAGATGCGGCGCGACGGGCACAAGTAGGATGTTGCGAAGCTGGGGCGGGAGAATCGGGCCCCCTGCCGCAAGCGCATACGCCGTGCTGCCGGTCGGCGTCGCCGTGATGAGGCCATCCGCCACGTAGGTCGCCAGTTCGCCACCATCCACGTCGGCACGCAAGTGGACCGCACGCCCCCGGGACCCTCGACCGACAACAGCGTCGTTCAGGGCGTCGGTCTCGCTCATCATGTGCTCGCCTCGCCAGCTCGTAACGCGGAGCATCATCCGCTCCTCGACCCAATAGCCGCCAGCGAGAGCGCAGGAGAGCACCTCTTCCCACTCACCCGTCTCCGCCTCGGTAAGAAATCCAACGCGACCCAGGTTGATCCCAAGGATTAGCACGTGATGCAGAGCTGTGAGCCGAGCTGCCTGGAGCAAGGACCCGTCCCCGCCCAGTGTGACGAGAAGGTCTATCTCCGACAGGCACAGCGCACCAGGAGCGTCGTCGATCGGGCAGCCGTCTACGTGCTCCACGCGCCCCTCCAGCCACGCTACGACCTGCCTCGTCAGAGCGCGGGCTTCTGGGATGCGAGCGTTGTACAGAACGCCGACTCGAGTTAGATTCAACGGTACCTCACAGATGCGGTCGCACCGCGCCGGTGCATCCGAGCCTCTAAGCCGATCACGACAGGATTGTACCGCACTCCAAGCGTGCCGCCAGGAACTGCTCGGAGGCCTTCAGGATAGATCGAATTGCTCCAACTCTTCATCCATAGCGTCGACGTGGCTTCCCGACCAGTATACCCTATCGCAGCCGGTGCACCTACGGAATTCGGAGTGGGTGTTCAAGACGAACGGAGGGACGCGATCGGCAACATCTTCGCGGGGGACAGCTTCCAGCAGCGCATTGCACACAGAGCAGCGAGAGAGCG
>JASFVD010000105.1:0-7283 GCA_050050015.1 Anaerolineae bacterium
GCCGGAGAGGCGCCAGGGCGGCAGGGCGCCGGGACATCGAACGCAGATGTCACTGTGAGTGGCGAGATGACGCCGGGAATGACGGTGCCTGCACGCCACGGCGGCGCTGCGCGGGCGTTTGCACGGTTGCGCCAGGAGGCCCAGGCTGGGCAGCCCGTGACCCTCGAGCCTCTAGGTCCCGGCGCTGGGGGAGAGGGCCGGGGGCGGCACGGGCTCCCTCTGCCGCGCATCGACTTCGGCCTCCGCCAACCTGACCACCCTATGGTGGTGGACAAACCACGGCTCTGGTCTCAGTATGAGTACGGCACGGGCCGTACGAGCGGCGTCGTGCGACGCCTGCCCTTTGCCGGCTGCGACTACGAGGTCGGGATGCGCTTCCTGGCCAGCAGCGGCGTGGGCGCCGACGTGGGGCGGGATGGGAACAGGGCGACCACGGCTGGCGCCATGCTGCCGTTCGCCGCGGATCTTGCCGCGGCTGAGGCCGGGCAGATTCGGACTATCGAGTCGGGGGACCTGGTCCTGTGGTGCGCGGAGGAGCCCATGCCCGATGGAGGCGGTCCCCTAAGGTGTCCGAGGTGCAGCGCCTTCGTCAGTCCCGGCAAGCCGTGCGCCCGGTGCGGGGCGGTCAGCCAAGGGAGGACACTCGCCGCCGTGTACGACAAAGGCACTGGACAGGCGGCGTGCTTCGTGCCTGGATGCCCAGGCGTGGTCCAGGGCAGGCCCTGTCCGCACCAACTGGGGGCGATGGCCGTGGCGCTGGCAGAGGACGACGTGGGCGGCGACCTGGAGGCCCAGTTCCTGGAGACCCTGACCAGCCACCGGAACCATAGGACGGTTGAGTCGGCCGTAACCGCTGGTGACGCGGCCTACGTCCTGATCAAGGGGCGGGGGCACGAGGAGATGGCGTTTGGATGCGCGGATGTCGCCGGGCGGGCACGGGAGGCGTTCGGCGGCGCCATCGAGCAGAGCGGAGCGAGCGACGGGGATGGGTCGGGGGAGGCTGATGCGCGGGGCGAGATCGTCCGCTGCCTGGGCGAGCCTCGGGTGCCGGTCCCTGCGGGCAGCGAGGCGCCGACAGCCGGCCATGACCCGGACTTCGTGGTGACAGAGCAGGTCGAGGGGACGCTCCGCATGATGGGCGCGGGCTTGCGCCTGGGCTACAGCCCCAACGCCAGAGGGATGATGGGCAGAGCTTTTGGCCTGTATGGACCACCGGGGACGGGCAAGAATGCCGTTTTTCGGGAGACCGCCGCCGCGCTTGGCCTGCCCTGTCGCGAGATCGATCTGGGCCGCGGGGCGGACCTCCAGGCGCTCATCGGCGAGGTGGTTCTGGAACCGGACGGGCGAGGAGGCACTCGGTCGGTGGCGAAGCTCGGCCCCTTGGGCAAGGCCCTTGTCCGAGGCGAGGTGGTGGTCTTGAACGAGGTCGTCCATACCGATCCCGACTCGCAGACTCTCCTCCACCAGATCGCCCAAGACGGCAAGATACAGCTCCACAACCCGGAGGGCGCGGACCGGGTGTACCGCGTCCATCCTTCGTCAGTCCTGGGGATGACGTGGAATCCCAAGGGCGGCGTCCAGGACCGGCCGACCGACGCTCTCTACTCGCGGCTCTTTTCGCGCCGCATCGGCTATCCCGATGCTGGCGAGGAGACAGAGCGACTGACCGGATGGGCGCGGGGACGTGGCATTCCGGACGTGCAGAAGGACGACGTGGAGCGCGTGGTGACGCTCCTGAACGATGTGCGGGAGCTGTCGCGGCGTGGGGGCGTCGACATACCCCCTTCGTTCCGCGATGGGCAGCGGTTCCTGCTGCAGTGGAAGCTGACGGGCGACGTTCAACAGGGGCTCGAGCAGCTGCGCGGGCTGGCGTCCCAGCTGGATGACCACGGCCTGCAGTGGAAGGAGCTGACGACTCTGTTCGAACGGCACTTCGGGCACTTGGCGTAAGGGGCCCATGTCCTGCGATACGGGCGCGAGGCAGGCCCAGGTCTGTATGGGGACTGCGGGGGTGCCCGGTCCGGCGTCGCGCGCGATGTGGGGAGGCGCCCGGCGATGCGGGAGCTGCGGCGCCTTTGTTGCGCTCGACAGGCCCTGTCGGAACCCGAACTGCCCTCGCGGGCTGGCCCGAACCCGGCTGACCGACACGGGCGCGGCGGTGGAGTCCGGCTTCAGGACGGGCTTGAGCGACCCGCTCAACAACGAGGTCGTGGCCGCGATGTACGGTCGCTATGCGTCGGTGGTGAGTCGGGACGATCGAGAGGTGAGGCTGCGGCCCGGGGGCGGGTTCAGCACCAACCTGGAGGGGAGGATCGAGGTCGACCCCAGGCCCCTGGGTCCGGCTGCGCCCGTGGAGGATCAAGTCATCGTCAGCTGGGGAGGCATCGAGCACGAACTGGCCCATGAGGCATGGTCGCCCAGACAGATACTCGGCGCCGCAGAGCGAATCGCTGAAGGCCAGACCGATGACGCGTACACCGGCAAGTCCGGCGAGAGCCTATCGCCGGCGGCCAGGAGGCAGCTCAGGCACTGGCTGAACGTGATCGAGGACGGGCGCGTCGAGCGGCTGCTGCGGGATGCATTCCCCGGCGCCTTCAGGCGGATCCGGGCCTCGGACCTCCTCGACCAGCGCTGGGACGAGGCGGTGGGCGACGCTGTGCCTCTCCACCATCAGGTCATCGGCGCCGCTCTGTATGAGGCACTGCCCAACTTCGCGGTCCGTGCCGACGTCTATCGGCGCTTTAGCCCGGAGGCGCGACGGCTGTTCGATCGGATTCGACCCATCGTGCGGAGGGGCGTCGAGGGGGATGCCGGGCGAGCGCTGGAGGCCGCCGTCGAGGCCGTCGAGGTCCTCGACAGGGCCGGCGTCTTCCAGAGGAGCACGGGCGTTCCATCCACCCTCAAGGTGACGACTCACGCCGGCTCGCTGGGTGCCGACGGCGAAGCGCGGCCCACCGATGGGCCGCAGTCGCCCACGCCCGTCAACGTGCAGAAGCCGCGCGCCGATGCTGCCGGCGACACGAGACGAGGCGGCACCAGGAGGTGCTCCTCCTGTGGAAGCTTCATGCCTGCGGGCGGCGCGTGTCCCCAGTGTGGCGGCGGGCCGGGGGGAGGTGGCACGCGATGGCGCGGTGACGAGGCGAAGCGGGGCGGCGTCGGCCACGGGGAAGCGGGCGCGGGCGGCAAGCGGGGCCGCAACGGAGGCGATTCTGAGACGCGCTCCGCAGGAGGAGGCGCGTCAGGCGGCGCATCGGCGCGCGAGGAGGGATGCCCCGCAGAGGAGGCGGACGGATGCGGGCCCGAGGCGCAGGAGCTCCTGAGCGACTTGCGAAGGGAGGCCTCGCGGGCCTACGCGAGGGCCGTGGATCGATACGTCGAGGAGACGGCTCGCCGGGAGGCGCAGCGGGTGCACGACGGGAGGAAGCACGTGAGCGTGAGGTACGTCGACGGCACGCTGGTGGACCTGGATCTCAGCGACCCCGTGCCTCCGAGTGAGGATCAGATGGAGATGATTCGCGGCTTCCGGAATGAGTATGCGGGGGCAGCTCGACGGTTCTCGCGGGAGCTGGAGGCGATCAAGATGGAGGTGCAGGCCGACAAGCGCCTTCGGCGGCGGGGCCGCTTCGATCGCCGGCGCATGAAAGCAGCCGTCAAAGGGGACCGCCGGGTCTACTACAAACGGGGAACCGACATCGGACAGGACATCGCCGTGGCCGTGCAGGTCGACCGGAGCTCCTCGATGCGCTGCCATGACGTGTGGGATGAACAGAACGAGGAGTGGCACCGCACTCGTCCGGTGGAGGAGGCGGCCAAGGCGGCGGTAGTGACGGCTATGGCGCTTGAGCAGTCCGGGATCCCGTTCGAGATCCGGTCGTTCCACGGGCCCGGGCGCACGGGCGACCAGTGCGTGCACAAGACGTTCGCTGATGCGAGGGCCTCCGATGACCGGCTTGCTCAGCTCCTGTCGGCGGAAGGAAGGACCCCGATGAAGCCTGCGGTCGAGCTGACCCGTACGTCCCTATCGGTCCGTTCAGAGCAGGTCAAGCTAGCCTTCATCCTGGCTGACGGGCAGCCGACCCCGGCCATCACCGCTGAGGCCGTGCGCGAGGCTTTTTCCGCTATGGAGGCGCACGGAATCACGCCTGTTCTTGTTCTTGCCTTTCCAGGCGAGGTGGATGCCGACATGAGGAAGCAGATGGACAAGGTCGCGGGACCAGGCCGGTGGCAGCACGTCCGGAGCCCCGCTGCGTTGTATCGGATCGTGTCGGACCGGATCCGAGACGTGTATCGGAACGCGCGGCGGAGCCAGGGCTAGGTGGCGCGTGGTACAGGGGACATCGCGCGCGGCGCCCAAGCAAGGCGATAGGGCTTCGTGTAGTGAGTACTGCTCATCAGACCATAACCCAGCTGGGCCTCACGTAGCCGCACGTCAACCCCCACGCCCCTCTGAGGGCCCCGGGGGCAATGGCACCACAACTGAGATGGTTGGTGCGACGGAGATGTCCTCGTTGTGGCGCTCCGTGGGTAGATGCCGGGGCGGGGAGCCTAGGGCCCATCTGTGTCGTGTGTGACGGTTCCCTGCAAGGGCGTGACTTCCTAGGCCAAGCTGTTCTCGCCGGCTGCGAACGAAAGCGCCGACCGCACTCGCACCGGGCCGGAGTCCCGCTTCGGATTGCAGGTCGGCGCCCTCGTCCGGCGGTGTCTAGTCGCGATGTATCAGTTCACGTGCCGGGTGCTTGGCAGCGCCCCAGGGCCGGAACATCGCACCCTTCGCGACGCCGGCTTCGTCTGCAGACTCAGGGTGGACCCGCGCGCTCGGCCAGAATGCCCGCGAAGCCAAAACCGCCAACGCATAGGCTTGCCATGCTCGGAGCAGGCTCCGCTCGGAGCGCAAGGCCAGGAGGGCCGAGTCCAAATGGCGATGGGCAGGTGCCGAGTTCAGGCTCCTGCAGGGCTCGATGGGGCGTGGCGATTCTCGCCTGGTCTCGGCGCGTCGTGCCCCAGATGCGCGACAGTCGGCACGCTGGGGCGCGCCTGGGCACGTTCGTCCCGCTCCAACCTTTCACGTTCCCGGTCCGCCAGCACGGCCTCCAGGTCGGCGCCGGCCAGGAGCAGGTCACGATCAGCTTGTCTCACTCGGTAGACGTTCACCGCTCTTACCTCCTTTGCTCTAGCACCTTCCTACGACACGTGCGCTCCCTGACGAGCTGGCGCCGGCGGTCAGCTACCCTGCCAGCCTCGTTCAGGTCGCGTCCCGCTATGTCCGACTCGTGGTCGTCTACGGCCTCCTTGCGATGCTGCCCAATGGTCTCACGAACACCAGACTGTAGATTCCGTTCCGGTTGCGCTTCGGGGTGGTTCGGTGCCGGCTGATTGACCGTGACGCCTCGATGACGTCGGGGTAGCGGTCGCACCTCAGACCCTGAGGCGTCTCGGCACGCGACCCGTTCAGTCGGTGCCAGTGGGACGCGTTGTGGTCTCCCTTACAATTATACCACAGATTCGAGGGGTCGTGTTGCGCGGAGCGGTCCAGCAACGAATTCCCGGTGCTCCAGCACGGATAGCGCAGGATCGGCGGCGGGCTCGGCCTTCCTCGAGGAGCTGACAAAGTCGTCGCGCGCGATGATCTTCAGCTAGTCGGCTGCGCAGCGCTCGGGAAGAGTGAAACAACGCTGCTTCCCTGCTGCCCCCTGCCCTAATGCCTCGAGCAGCGATGGGCGGTTCCGCGTCACGCGCGACCAGTACAGCGTCCAGGGCGAGCTCTGCAGTCTGGCGCAGTCCGTCTGTCCTCACCACACGCCCTGCGCTCCCGACTCCTGCATCGCGGCTTTGTGGACTGCGATCAGCTTTGTGACGTCCTCGTCGATGTGCGCGGTGCACATGAACCCATGGTTAGGTGAGATATGCAGCCCATTCTTGCGGTACAGCAACATCAATTCGCATCTGCTGAACACGTTCAATACCTTTGCGGCAGCGAGTCAGTGCACGGAGATGGTTGTGTATGAGACAGTCGCCAATGCCACTGCTTCCACGGTCTCGGATGCGAATCTGGATCCGGTGGCAGTGGCGCGCAGGGGCGTCTCCCTCGCAGACTCCGCCTATCGCCAGTTTGACCGGGCAGATGAGGACGGCGGCGAACCGCAGGGAATCGATATCCATGTGCCCGACGGTCCGCTTCGCGAGCGCCTCCGTGGGAATGCCGCAGTCGCGAGGGGAATCGATCAGGATCGGCGCGAAGTCACTGGCATCATGCGAGTCGCGCGTGTCGACCGCCGGGGTGGTGCCTATGCTGCCGATGAACCGGTGCAAGCGTGTGACGGCACCAGGAATGTCGGCCGGGCACAGAGCCAGGGTGGTGTCGAACGACCCTTGCTCGGAGCCACACATCGCGTAGCGCGCGACTGGCCATCTGCGCTGCACGATTCAAGTCAACGGCTGATCCTTGGCCGCCAATGGAAGGTCACAGCTCATTAGGCTGCGGTCACGCCATCGAGGTCGACGCCGCAGGTGCGGCTCACAGTTCAAGATGCAGCAAGTTCCGCTTCAACATACGTAAAGCACGTTCGGGATCGACACGGCCGTACAGACCGCCGACGATAGAGACCATGTAGTTGGCATCGAGGAGCACCTCTCCGTTCGGGCGCAAGATCCAGCTTTCGCTCTCGTTGTATTGGGTGCCCGCCGCGATAAGCCTGAGGTCGCGGGCGAAATCGCCATCCTCCTTGCACTTGTGGTAGATCGTACCCCCGATCAGAAGGGTCGAGCAAGGTTGGTTGAAGAAGTTGACGCCGAACTGCAGGAAGTAGGTGTCTGTCTCCCTAACGTATCCAAGGTTGCGCCCGGTCGTTGCGGCCATGATCTCCTTCGCCAGAAAGGACCGGACGGCGTTTTCCTCTTCGGAGGAGGGGAGTGCGTGCGGATTGGCGGTCAGGTAGCTCAGGTAGCTATCCAGGTCGATGTTGAGCCGACCATCCCTGCGCGCGACGAAGTTACCGAACTCATCGTCGGCTGGCCTAAAGCCAGGGTACTCCTGGAGCAGGAATGTCTCCAGGTCGCGTCTCATTCCGCCGCTCTGGAACCGGTCCAACTCCTTCACGTTCTCGGCGTCGTAGGCCAGGCCGTACTTCCCTTCTACCCGCCGGTAAGCGAGCGGTGTGTTGGGTGTCTTGAGGATAGTTCGTTTTACTTTTCGAACGGGATCGTCGCCTCGGTAGGCGTACAGTGGATTGTCGCTGACGTTCGAATAGAAGTCGGTCGTGGCCCCACCGATATCGAGGGCCATG
>JASFVD010000106.1:0-7251 GCA_050050015.1 Anaerolineae bacterium
ATATACTGACAAGCGGGATCCGATATGAGACCAAGGTGCGTGTCCCTTCCGGCGCTAGTTGCTTTGCCTCTTCTGCTCAGTGCGTGCAGTCCTCAGGCGGCCCCACCAACCGCGGCGTCGCCTCTGGAGACGGCGCAGGTATCTGCCGCGCCGACGGAGACGGCGACGCCAGCTGCCTCAGATCCGGAGAGAGAAGAGAAGGTGCTCAACGTGTGCCTGGTCGGTGAACCCGATACCCTGTACCTGTACGGCGGCTCTGATATCCCGGCGGCGCATCACGTGATGGAGGCGCTCTACGACGGACCAATTGACCATCGCGCCTACGGGTATCAGCCTGTGATTCTGCGGAAGCTGCCCAGCCTGTCGGACGGCGATGCGGTGACGCGCACCGTAACCGTGCGAGAGGGCGACCGTGTGATGGATGCAGATGGCGACGTGGTGGAGATTGACAGGGGCGTCCGGATCCGGCCTTCAGGCTGCTACGCCACCGGGTGCGAGGTCACGTTCGAGGGCGGCGCGGTGCTGATGGAGCGCATGGAGGCGACGTTTGCATTGCGTCGGGACGTGACGTGGTCCGATGGGGTTCCCCTCACGGCCAAGGATTCGGAGTTTGGCTACAAGGTCGCTTCCGATCCAGCGACTCCCGGCTATAGAAGGTTGACGGAGCGTAGCGATCGCTACTGGGCCGTCGATCAGTGGCACACGACGTGGATCGGGGTCCCCGGATTCCTGGACTCGTCCTACGTTCTGAATTTCTTCCCGCCCTTGCCCCGCCATCAACTGGAGGACCATCCTGTGGCGGAACTAGCCAGACTCGGGGAGGTTCGCCGCATGCCACTGGGCTGGGGCGCCTTTGTGGTTGAAGAATGGGTGCCGGGAGACCACATAACATTGTCGCCGAACCGTGCATACTTCCGTGCCGACGATGGGTTGCCGCATGTGGACAGGGTGGTCTTTAGGATCATGGCGGACAAGGAAGCGGCGGCCGTGGGGATACTCTCTGGATCCTGCGATATCGGCACCGAGGACGCCGGCTTCGTCCCGCTCCTGCAGCTGCTGATCCGTTTGGAGGAGCAAGATCTTCTGCGCGTAGTGTCGGCCCCTGCCGAGCGCATGGTGATGCTCACCTTTAACGTCCGCCCCGCGACCAGGTACAGAAACCCAGGGCTCTTCACCACGCCGCGGGTCCGGCAGGCGGTCTCACATTGTGTCGACCGCCAGGCTCTCCTCGACGAGATTGCGTTAGGGCTGAGCGTTGCCCCCGGCAGCTACGTGCCGCCGGCGCATCCGCTCTACGCCGACGATGAGCTCGCCCGCTGGGAATTCGACCCCGTGCGGGGCCACGCCCTGCTGGATGAGATCGGATGGCGGGACGTGGACCAGGACGGAGTGCGGGAGGCCCAGGACGTCGAAGGGTTCTACGACGGCGAACCGCTTGTCGCAACCCTGCTGACCTCTGACGACCCGGCGTCCCTGCTGGAGACGTCGCGCATCTTGCGCGCTCAGCTGGCTGACTGCGGCATTCGAGTCAACGTCGAGGCACTTTCTGATCAGCAGCTCGACGTCGAGGATCCCGAAAGCCTAGTCTACGATCGACCCTTTCATCTACTGGTTTCTTCGTGGTCACTCGATGGTGCAAGGGGCTGCGATCGCTATGTATCGTGGCAGATCCCGGAGGTCGGCGCCCAGAACGGCGCAAATGTGGCCGGCTACAGTAGCCTGAGCTTCGACGCTGCCTGTGGCTTGGCCCAGGAGGCACTCCCCGGCACGCCGGGTCACGAGCGCCATCACCGGGAGGCGCAGATCATATTCTCGCAGGAACTTCCTGCTCTTCCTCTGTTCATGCACCTGCGCGTCGCTCTGGCTCGTCGCGAGGTGGGGGGCTTCGAGATGGATGCCACGGCCGAAAGCAGTCTGTGGGCGTTGGAGTCTCTGCGTGTCGACAGTGACGTGTCCGGGCCGTGAAGGAGGCGGTCATCCTGCCTACGATGTCTCTCGTGAACGGATTGGGGTTACAATGATCCAGGCGGTGGCGGGTCAATCATGATGGTTGCGAGTGAGGTGGCCGAGCGCGAGCAACCGCGCATCCTGATCGTCGATGACGATCCAGAGATGCTGGATCTTATGAAAGCGATGCTCGGACGGGTGAAGAGTGTGGCTGAGTCGGTTGTGGTGGCCTATTCCGGAGAGGAGGCCCTGGAGACGCTGCGCCGACAGCGGCGGGCTGGGCAGCCGATCGACTTGGTCTTGCTGGACATTATGATGCCTGGCATGGATGGGTACGAGGTCATAGCACGAGCCAAGGCTGACCCAGACCTTCGACGTACGTCGTTCATCGTCACCACGGCCCTGGATTCTGTGAGCAACAAGACTTTGGGCCTCGGTATGGGCGCGGACGACTACCTTACGAAGCCCATCCATCCCCGGGAACTTCTGGCTCGCATAGACGCGGTGATGCGCATCCGGCGTAGTGAGAGGGAACTGCGACGCCGAAACCAGGAGCTTGCCGCTCTAGTCGACATTAACCGCATCGTGACCTCCAGCCTTGATCTCGACGAGGTCCTAGAGTCCACGATGGAGGGAATCCGAGAGATCATGCAGGTTGAGGCTGGCTCCCTGGTGTTGTTGGACGAGGAAAGCGGCCAGTTGACGTATAGGAAGATGCTGAGCCCCGTCCACGGCTGGGTCGCCGGGCGACCTGTTGAGCCTGATCAAGGGCTGGCGGGACACGTCATTGCTTCGGGTGAGGCGAAGCTGGTGAATGACGTTGAGCGAGATCCTCATTTCTCGGGCGAACCGGGTGCCGAGATGGGCGGAGTCGTGCCTGAGGCCGTCCTCTGTGTACCGCTGATGGTTCGTGAAAGCCGCATCGGGGCCATCGAGTTGATCAACAAGCTGGATGGTCCGTTCGATGAGCAGGACCTGGCGCTCCTCAAGGCCATGGCTGCCTCCGTGGCGGTGGCCGTCGAGAACGCCAATCTGTACGCGGAGATTGCTGACTTCGCCCGAGAGTTGGAGCGCTCTCAGGCAAAGCTTGTGCAGGCCGAGAAGATGGCGGCCATCGGTCGGCTGACCGCTTCCCTCGCGCACGAGGTCAACAATCCGCTCCAGGCGATCCACAACAGTCTCCACATGAGCTTGCACGAGGGTCTTACTCAACAGAGACGTGAGCAATACTTGGAGATGGCCCAGAGTGAAGTCGAGCGACTGATCGAGATCGTTCTGCGGATGTTGGACTTCTATCGTCCTTCTCGAGGTGGTGTGGATGCCGCCAACGTGAACACGGTGGTGGAGGACGTCTTGACGCTTGCCCGCAAGAGGTTCCAGCATGGCGACATTCGGGTTCATACCGACTTGGCGCCTGATCTCCCAGAAGTGGCTATCGTAGCTGATCAGATCAGTCAGGTCCTTCTGAACCTGGTGATCAACGCTGTGGAAGCGTTACCCGCTGGTGGTGATGTCTGGGTCAAGACGGAGCTCTCAGACCAAGCCGACGAGGTGCTGCTGAGCGTTCGGGACAACGGGCCAGGAATGCCTTCAGAACAGATGACTCATCTTTTCGAGCCGTTCTATACCACAAAGTCGGAGGGAACCGGCCTGGGACTGGCCATAAGCTACGGGATTGTCGAGCGCCACGGGGGCAAGATCGAGGTCTCCAGCCATCCTGATCAGGGCACAACGTTTGTGGTGAGACTGCCGGCTGAGCCTGAGGGCTCAGACGTCAGTTCGCGAGGAGGTTTGTGATGGGACAGACGCGCGCGGCGCAGGTATTGGTCGTGGATGACGAGGCGGTAACGCGCGTATCTCTTCTGGATGCCCTGCGACTGGAAGGCTATGTTGTCGCTACGGCCGCCAGCGGGGAGGAGGCGATGAGTCTCATAAAGAAGAGAGGGCCTTTCGATCTGGTGATCCTCGATCTCAAGATGCCCGGCATGGACGGTCTTGAGGTAGCCGAGCGGATTCGAGCGACGTCCTCGGGCACGGTTGTCATTCTGCTGACAGCGTTCGGAACGATGGAGACGGCCATCGAAGCCGTGCGAAAGGGGGCCCACGACTATTTGTTGAAACCCTGTCCGATCCCCGAGATCCTCGAGAGCGTCCGAGAGGGGCTGAGCAAGCACAGAGAGGCGCGCAAGCGGCTCGAGTTGGTGAAGCAACTCAGGGACACGGTGACTCAACTGGATGCCATGGAGGGCGAGGAAGACCGTAAGGATCCAGGTGTCCGCGAGCCCGAGCGTTTTCTTCGCGTTCGGGATATCGTCATTGACCGCCAGAGACATGTGGCTAAGCGCCAGGGCGAGCCCCTTGACCTGACGCCAACTGAGTTCAAGGTTCTGTCGTGCCTGATGGAGACGCCCGACGAGGTATGGAGCCCCAAGGACCTCGTGCAGCGCGCGCGTGGATATGAGACGGATACGGAGGGGGCCCGGGCTATCATCCGTGTGCACATTCGCCGGCTGCGCAAGAAGCTAGAGCCGGATTCGGGCGATCCAACCTACGTCCTCAACGTTCGTGGAGTCGGATATCTGTTCTCCTCCGGTTCTCAATCTGACGAATAGGGCGGCTGCTCCACAGCCTGGCACCGCTTGTATCCTGCCCCGGCGCCCGCCCGATGCCCCAAGCTGACCTTTGCCCTCTCGCAGAAGTGAACCAGAGATTGTGCCCTTGCCCCGGCTCCGAGAAGCGAGTGACGCTAGAATCGGGCAAGATCCCACAAGATGGGGATGCAGCGTCTCGGAGCCTCGCTGCTGGTCAGAGGTCGGACGGGTCGGTGGTCTTGGGCCGCAGCCGAAGGACCCTGTTTCCTCTGTAACATAGCTGTAATCCCTCTGCAACGACCAGGTGCCTCACCCTGTGGTATCCTATGAGCGGAAGGTTCTCCGCTGACTGATGGTTGCGTCCCGCGTGCGACGAAGGGGTCGGTCTGCGGCGTGATTGGCGTCCATCAAAGAGCATGGTCAGGGGCGGATGGAGGTCTGATGGCCTGGGCCGACAAGGTCAGATTGTGTATTGACTGGCAGGAGAGGGACAAAGAGGGACTCGCGAAGCTGCGTACGTGGCTAGACTCCGAAAGTAAGGAAATGATCGAAGACCTCGCAAAGTGTCTGATACGATATAACGGAGTGCAGCCGCTCATGAGGAACGCGCGCTTTGTGCGGCGTCTTCACGACGTGCTCCATGAATGGTTGACGGGCCTGTTCGACGAGGCATTCGACCGTGAGAGGGCAGAGACACGCCGAGCATTAGCCGAGAAGCTGGTAGACATGGATCTGACGTTTGAGGATGTTATCCTCCTTGAGGGTATGGCCCGTCAGCAGCTGTGTGAACTGGCCGTAAGGCATCTTGATGGACAGCCGCAGGAGCTGTCGTCAACGATGCAGGCCCTGAATAAGGTGATGACGTATGATCGGGCGCTTATCTATGGCGGTTGCCTTGATCTACACGACAAGCGCCTGGAACAGACCTTGTTGGATCGCTTCTTGACTGTCACTGGGTTCAGTCCCACCCTCTACGAGAGTCTCGTCGAGGCGCGAGGCTGGAACCGGAACGGAAGCAGCCGCAGCGGGCCCTGACGTTTGCTGGGCCGTCGGATGAACTCGACATCGACAGTGCCCAAGCTACCCTCATAATGTCCCTGACCGGCGCCACGCCGGGATGCTAGGACAGCGGCAGCCCAGGAAACTAAGAGTTTTCGTCCTTGACGCTCATCACCTTTATGGTAGAATAGCTCGGAGACGCCCCCATCGTCTAGCCTGGTTAGGACACGGGCCTTTCAAGCCCGCGACAGGGGTTCGAATCCCCTTGGGGGTACCTAGCGGAGTGGGCATTGGACTGACTGACGGGGATCTGTGATCTTCCCACGCAGATGGCACTCTGTTGACGTAGCCCCCACCAACTTGGTGGGGTTTTTGTTTTGTGAGGACCCAGTGGGTTGTGGGCGGCTGCCTGTCCCCAACTCCTTCGCGGGGCGAAATACGAGAGGTGTCGTGATGCCAACAACTGAGCACGATCTGGAGGTCGTCGTAGGACGGCTGCTGGGAGAGAAAGGCCTGTCGCTGGCCGTGGCTGAGTCGTGTACAGGTGGCTTGGTCAGTCACCGTATCACGAACGTCCCAGGCAGCTCAGACTATTATCGAGGGTCGATCACGGCCTACGCCAACGACGTCAAGCAAAGCCTCCTTCACGTGCGAGGTGAGACGATTGCGCATCACGGGGCCGTGAGCGAACAGGTGGCCCAAGAGATGGCACACGGGGCGCGGCTCACGATGGAGGCTGACGTGGGCGTATCCGTGACCGGCATCGCCGGCCCGACCGGGGGGACGATAGAGAAGCCCGTGGGCCTGGTCTTCATTGCACTCGATGCCCGGGATGACACTTTTGCGGAGCGGCACGTCTTCGATGGGGACCGCTGGGAGAACAAGACATCCTCGGCAGAGGCTGCGCTCGAATTGCTGCGAGAATACCTGGAGCGAGTACAGTGAGCGCAAGGCCGACTGCTGTGGAGGCGGCTTTCACCGAGGCAGGGGAGATCACGCCACAGCGCTTCCAGTGGCAGGGTCACTGGCTCGAGGTTGAGGGGCTTGGGGGGCGTTGGACCGAGGCTGGACAGCGTTGCATCAGGGTCGCCGCGCTGGGCGGCATGACCTTCGAGCTACGCCTTGATCTGGAGACTTTGCGCTGGTCTATCGTTGAGGCGAAATCACCACGGCCGGCCGTGTAGGCCGTGGCGGATGATTGACCGTTGCGTACAGAGGAGGGCGGCGATTGGGCCAGCCGCCGCACTGCTGGCGTCCTCTGCAGGATGGTCCCGCTGCCGATGAGGGATAGATCGTGACCACGTTTGGTCGGGACAAGCGAGCTGAGGGCGGGATCCGTGTGCTGGATCCATTCCGCGATCTCGGCTCTGTCGTCGACCTGATGGTCATCGCGTTTGAGGGTCGTCTGGATCCTGCTGGCGAGGCGACGTTGGAGCGCATGCGGCGCTTCGCGGACAGCGGGCCGCTGGTCCAGTGGGCGTGGGCCCTGCTTGGAAGGTCGGCCATGGCGCCAGGACTCGTCTGGGTGGCGAACGACCGCGTTATCGGCAACGTTTCGGTGCGGCGTGCGCGGGGCGCAGGTGGGTACCTCATTGGCAACGTGGTTGTTCATCCCGAACATCGTGGACAGGGCATCGGCAGCGCCTTGATGAAGAGAGCCATCCAGATGGCGTCTAGGCGCGGCGCACACTGGGTGGGTCTTGAGGTCCGAGCC
>JASFVD010000107.1:0-7238 GCA_050050015.1 Anaerolineae bacterium
CCATCACGAATGTCGGCTGGATGAGCGTCGGTTCGACGGTTCCCAGTAGCCCCTTGTCAATGAGATAGCCCCAAGTGGCATTTGTCGGGGTGGACAAACCCTCGGACCTCATTACTCGAGCCAGGTCCCCAGCCGTCGGATGCTCCATGTAGTCGATGCCGGTCACCTCTCGGGCGATATCGCGCAGCGTCACCCTTCGCCAGGGCGGGCTGAGGTCCACCTCGTGACCTTGATAAGTGATGACGGGGCTCCCGGTGACGCTCTCGGCGATGGCAGCGATCATAGCCTCGCAGAAATCCATCACGTCCTGGTAGTCCCAGTAGGCGGCGTAGAACTCCATCTGGGTGAACTCTGGGTTGTGTTTGTAGGAGACGCCCTCGTTGCGAAAGTCCCGTCCAATCTCGTAGACGCGGTCATACATGCCCACCAGCAGGCGCTTCAGGTAGAGCTCGAAGGAGATGCGCAGATAGAGATCCTGGTGAAGCTGTTCGTGATGCGTGATGAAGGGCCTAGCAGCTGCTCCTCCGTAGATCGGCTGAAGGATCGGTGTCTCGACCTCGAGGAAGCCATGCTCGTCGAGGAAGTTCCGCATAGCACCGAGCGTGCGCGCGCGCCTCCGGAAGACCTCGCGGACAGCGGGGTTGCTGGCAAGATCGGCATACCGCTGACGGAATCGCTCCTCTACATCGGAGAAGGACGTGAAACTGACGGTCCTACCGTCGACCTCTTTTTCCTTGATCACGGGCAAGGGGCTTATGGCCTTTGAGAGTATGCGCAGTCGTCGCGAGAGCACGCTAATCTCTCCCGTGCGCGTGCGCATCAAGGGACCCTCAGCTTCAACGAAGTCGCCCAAGTCGAACGACTCCGTGAAGGCCTCGTAGATAGCGTCGTCGAGTTCGTCGGAGCGCAGGAAGAGTTGTATCGAGCCCGTGCCATCCTCGATATCCGCGAAGGCAATCTTTCCCATCGAGCGTATGCTGCGTAGGCGACCGGTGACCGTGACGGAGGGCGGGTCCTGGTCCACTTCCTCTGCCGTCTTGAGTGCGACGATCGCAGCGGCGATCGTATGAGTCCGGTTGACCCGATTGGGGTAGGCCTCGATACCTCTGGCCTTCAGGTCCTCAAGTTTGTCAGCTCGTTGTTGTTCCAGGTCCGTCAGTTCCATAGCTTCTCCCGCGCACTAACTCCCTATAACAAAGCCCACGGGGAACCACCTGACGGTGTCTCGCGTGGGCTGACACGTCAAGTCAGACGTGTGTGACTACTTGACGCCTATAATCTTGAACTCGAGCGTGCCATCCGGGGCGTCGATCGTCACGCTGTCGCCCATCTTACATCCCATCATAGCTCTACCGAGGGGTGAGGCGTTGGAGATGTATCCCTTCGTCGGATCAGCCTCGGCCGAGCCAACGATGCGGTACGTCTCCGGTGCTCCGTCACCCTCGGTGATAGTGACGTGGCTGCCCACCTCGACCTTCTCGTGCGGACCTTCATTCTCCTCGATGATGATCGCGTCCCCCAACATCCTCTCCAGCATTAGGATGCGCCCCTCCACGAAGGACTGCTCGTTGCGGGCATCTTCGAGCTCTGCATTCTCCAGAAGAGGGCCCTCCTCAATCGCCAGCTCCAAGCGCCGCGCGATCTCCTTGCGACGGACGGTGCGCAAGTAGTTCAGTTCCTCTTCCAGCTTCTTGTATCCTTTTTCGGTGAGGTAGGTCTGTTCTGTCTTCATACCACAACCTCTGTTGGGCGATTTGCTGATACGTCCGCGACTCTCGAGGTCTGTCGACCGCTCGTAACCTGAGGGCACGTCAGTCACAAACAAAAAGAAACACCCACTCTGAGTGTGGGGGTTCCCTGCCTGAGGCATTGACTTCATCATCAGCCCACGGATTCGGTCTTGGGCCACGAAGCATTATAGCGCAATCGGGCGAATGTGCAAGGTTCCGACCACCTTGCCTCTAACGGCTTCCGTCCAGGAAGTCGGGTCAATGAGACGGCGAGCTCGCCCTTCGGTCGTGCGGGCGTGTACGGCGAACGGTATGGGACAGGCCCTCCATGATGGTGGATGAATCTTCCGAGGCCAGGGGCTCAGGTCGCCAGTGGCTAATCGGTGCGGGCAACATAGTTCCGGTCTCCCGCAGGGCTCCCGAGCAGCGCCATGTCCCGGCTCTGCGTGGCAACGTCTCTTCTCCTGCCTCACCGCCCGGGGTTGACACGACCAACCTGATTTGCTAGAATGCCACAAGGACATACTCAACGGACGCACCTTTTTGTCAGAGCTCCCGAGGGCCCGAGAAGCCGTGTATGCGCCTACTTGGGCATCTCCAGCGATGTTGGCGGGCCCTGGGGCGACGTCAAGCCACCCCGATGACTGACGCCGCCATAGACCCGAGCGGCAGCGCGGAAAGTGCTTGGCTTCAGCGCGGGCGGCGGATCCGTTCCTTACAATTGCCAGGGTTAGGGAGGGAGACCATGTCCACGTTGCGCATACACGCCCTGGGACGCCCTCGTGTCCTCCGGGATGACACTCCCCTTAGCTTTCCCACGCAGAAGACCCGGGATCTCCTCTGTATCTTGCTCCTCCACGCGGGAGACATACTCGAGCGCGACTGGATCGCTGAGAGACTCTGGCCCATGCGTTCACCGGGCAGAGCACGGCGATGCCTGTCCACGACGTTGTGGAGATTGCGACGAACGGTGGAGAAGGAGAACTGGCCCCAAGAGCAGGCGTACGTTCGCTCGGAGCGGGACACACTCACTTTCGAGCGAGGCACGGCCCACTGGTTTGACGTGGAGGTCTTTGAACGAAAGGCATCCGACGGCCTAGAGGGTTCCTTGCCCTGCGACGAAGCACGCGCACAGGACCTTCGAGAGGCCCTGGAGCTCTACCAGGGTGACCTCCTTGAGGGCTGCTACGACGACTGGTGTTTGGCCGACCGGGAGCGGCTGAACCTGCTGCTGCTCCGAGTGCTCAAGAAACTGCAGCAGCATGCTCGTCTGTCGGGCGATTTCGAGATGGGCAAAGAGTACGGTGAGCGCCTGCTAAGCCTCGACTCGCTGCAGGAGGACGTGCATCGAGAGTTGATGCGCTGCTACGTCGATGCAGGGGATCCGACTCGTGCTCTTGAGCACTTCCATCGCTGTCGAGAGATGCTCAAGGCCGAACTCCAGGTCGAGCCAATGAGGGAGACTTGGAGGCTGTACCGTGAGATCCGCGCTGACCGAGAGGGTTTGGTTTCGACAGAGCTGGAGACAAGCCCGCTGACGTCTCTCGAAGCCGCGCTCGTCCAGTTTGATCGTGCGCTGGTAGCGCTGCGGCACGTACACGAGGCGCTGCGAGTCGCGGCCGCCGAGTCCGGCTTAGCTCATGGTGCCGCGAGCGTGCCCCCGGTCTATCCGAAACGCGACTAGCAGCCACAGCCCTCCGGCTCGGGAAGCCTCTGCACAGACGGCGGGCGCCTCGCCTGGCCGGTGGCTCCTTACGGGACAGGGCGGGGCCGCCTCCTGCCGCAGCCCTGCGAAGTTGCCGCCACGTCTGTGGTTGGACTCGCGCCCTTGCCTGATCTTAGGCTCCATACGGGGTTGCCAGGCCTACCCTTCGTCAAGCTGTGCCGACTCTCACCTAGAGCGCACCGAACCCCCACATTCCCGAGCTGCTCGCCCAAATCACGCCAGGCTGGCCGTGTGACGGCTCTGTGACGCATGCGTGACGCTCCTGTGATCGGCTGGCTGTAGCATGGTGCCAGCGGTCAAGAACGTCACGAAGGCAGAGGAGTACTGGACTGGGCGAGCATCCTTCCCGTGCTAGTGCCATCTTGAACGAGCAAGACACGGTCTCCAGGCCTGCCAGCCACACCGGCTCATCAGAGCAGCCAGCGGCCCAAGCTCTCTCGTTTATCGTTCGCATCTGGCGACAGAGTGGGCTTAACGATTCCGAGTGCCGAGGGTGGGTCGAGCATGTGCAGACCGGTCGGAGGACCGCCTTTCTCGGGCTGGACCAGCTAAGCTCTGTCATCGCCGAGGCCGTTGGACTGCCCCGCGACCGGGATCGATCGTGGCGCCAACGACTAATCCGCTGGAAGTCGCTCGTCCTCAGCCAATTCTCGCACGAGCAGGAAGGTGGCGCGTGACGCTGGCTGCTCACTACATCGGGCTAGCAGCAACTATGAGGACAACAGACCGCGCGCTGTACCTGGGGCTACAGCGGGTTGAGCATCTGGTGCGGCGCCGCGCGCTGGAGCGACGGGTGTCGGGGGCAGACCCGGGGGATCCATACCGGGGACTCCTTCTCTCTGACGGTGAGGTCGACCAGCTCGTCCAGTCTCTCCCGCACAGGCCGGGATCCGGAGCTGGACACCCCACACTAGAGGGCGTGAACCGCGAGCTGGCGACGCTGGAGAAGCGCTTAGCCGAGGTGGACCTGTCCTCTCCTTCACGGCTCAGACGGCTTCTCGAAGCCCTCGGTCTGGACAGGTTCGACCGCGACGTCGTGCTCCTGACGCTGCTGACCGAGATCGATCCGCGGTACGGCCGACTGTTCGGCTTTCTCCACGACGACGTCACGCAACGTCTGCCGACCGTCTTTCTGGCGCTTGATCTGCTATGCGAGGACGAGGCGACTCGCCATCAGCGGCGGACGCACTTCCTCCCGCAGGCTCCGCTGCGGCGACACCTTCTCGTTTGGCTACACTCGTCTCAGCAGGCGGCGGAAACAACCCGCATACGGAAGGCCTTGCGAATTGACCAGCACCTCGCGGACTACTTGCTCGGACTGACCGATAGCGACGCTCGGATCTGTGGCTTTGTCTACAAATTCGAGCCTCAGAAGGGTGGGGACGGGTTGGCGCTCGAAACATCGCTCAGGGATAGGATGTTGGGTCTCGCTCAAGGCCCAGCCGTGTTCTACCTGAGGGGAGGAAGGGGGCTGGGGAAGCGAGCAGCGGGGTCCTTGGTTTCTCGCGGGCTTGGCCGAGACCTGATGGTGGTCGACGTGGAACAGATGTTGGAGAGTGATCTGGATTTCGGGACGGCCCTTGCGCTCTCGCGTCGTGCGGCCCTTCTAAAGGGGGCGATCCTCTACTGGGATGGGGTGGATGCCCTTACTGACGACAAGTCTCTGCGTCGCCAACTGCTGTACAGTATCAAGGCCTGTCGAGAGCCCGTCTTCGTTGCAGGAGCGGAGGATTGGGTGCCGGCGGAGTTGCGACCAGACCGTTCTGTCATTGAGCTTTTGTTTACCGTCCCCGAATACGAGATGCGCCGGCGGCTCTGGGCTCTTCACCTGAATGGAGACGTCCTCCTCGACGACGACGTGGATCTTGGTGTGCTCGCAAATCGGTTTCGATTGGGCGAAGCGCAGATTCGCGATGCAGTCGCCACCTCCAAGGATCTGGCTCTGACCGGCGGCTACGAGGCAGTTGGGATGCCGCAGCTCTTCGAAGCGTGCCGATTCCATTCGAACCAGCGGCTGACGCGTCTAGCGCAGAAGGTGGAGCCGCACTACGGGTGGCAAGACATCGTTCTGCCGCGTGATCAGATGAGACAGCTGCGGGAGATCGTAAGCTACGTCCAGTACCGCCCTGTCGTCTACGGTGACTGGGGTTTCGACCGCAAGCTCTCGATGAGCAAGGGGCTTAACGTCCTCTTTGTCGGCGGTCCCGGCACTGGAAAGACAATGGCCGCGGACATCATCGCCGGCGAGCTGGAGCTTGATCTCTACAAAATCGACCTCTCGATGGTGGTCAGCAAGTACATCGGAGAGACGGAGAAGAACTTGAACAAGATTTTCAAGGAGGCGGCGACCAGCAACAGTATCCTGTTCTTTGACGAAGCCGACGCCATCTTTGGGAAGAGAAGCGAGGTCAGGGACTCCCACGACCGTTACGCGAACATTGAGATCGCCTATCTCCTGCAGAAGATGGAGGAGTACGAGGGAATCGTCATCTTGGCGACCAATATGCGACAGAGCCTGGACGATGCTTTCGTGCGGCGGATGCACTTCACGGTGGAGTTTCCCTTTCCTGAGGAAACGTACCGACGTCGCATCTGGGAGGTGACCTTCCCTTGCGAGGCGCCACGGAGTGAGTCTGTTGACCTCGACTTCATGGCACGGCAGATCAAGGTGGCGGGGGGGAACATCCGGAACATCATCTTGAGCGCTGCGTTCCTGGCGGCGGCAGACGGGCAAGTGATTGAGATGGAGCACTTGATTCATGCCACGAAGCGCGAGTTCCAGAAGCTGGGCAAGCTGGTGGTCGATGGCGACTTCGGCCCGTATTACACTCTTCTGGACAGCGAATAGGAGACCGCATGCCCTCAGACTGTGCCTCGGGCGAGTTGATGATGCAGGTCGCTGAGCTGAGCCAACCGGAGCGCAGCGTCGAAGGCAGGAATGCCGACCTACAGGCAAGTCTCGACCGCGGCCTGCGCTTCGCCCACGTGATGATGAGTATCAACCACTTTGAGGGACGGGAGGGCGTCGTATACGCCCGCGCCCTGACCGAGCTGCTGCTGTACAAAGGTATGGTTGACCAGCAAGAGTTGGAGACGATGGTGGACCAAGTCCGTCAGGAACTGGAGGCGCAGCCAGCGCCCAGAGTGATGCTTGCCTCGACGCCCGACAAGTACGCCCCGCAGCAGACCGTCACCATTGACTGCGCCAGCCGGATCCTGCTCTGCAAGGCCAAGTGCTGCACGTTCAACTTCTACTTGACGGACCAGGACCTAGACGAAGGGATGGCCCGCTGGGACTACGGTCGTCCCTACTGGATACAGAAGCGGCCGGACGAGTACTGCGTGCACTGTGATCCGTCCACACGCCGCTGTCAGATTCACCAGCTTCGACCCTACGTTTGCCGGAGCTACGATTGCCGCGAGGACGAACGCATTTGGGTTGACTTTGAGCGGAGGATCCCAAACCCCGAAATCTAGACGGCGAGATGTTGGAGGTGGACGGTGGCGGACAAGAGGACTCTCTCACAGGACGTGGAAGACAATAGCCGGGGACCAAGGTCTGTGCGCTCCCCGAGGGACAAGCCCGTCCAGGATCCGCAGACTCAGAGCGATCTACCTGCTCCTCTGATAGCAGACCCTGGCGCTATCCTCCGTGACCCGGAGGTAGCTCATCCTGCCAACGTGCCTCTGGGCGCGCGCGCTCTCACGGAGCTGCAGCGGCAGCGAGGGATGATCTGTGCGCAGAGGCTGTTGCGGCCCAAGCTGAGCGTGAACCAGCCCGA
>JASFVD010000108.1:0-7233 GCA_050050015.1 Anaerolineae bacterium
GCCATCCCAGCTTCGAGAGCCAACACCTGCACCGGGATGCTGAACTCGCCCAGCTCGAAGTTGATCAAGTAGGCCATGACATTGATCACCATTCGTGCAGCCCAGGCGCCCAGGGGAGCAGCTATCACGAATGCCAGCAGGCCAAAGGCGGCGACCATGGCCAGGTACATGCGCACGATCTGAGCGGTGCGCCCCCCGATGGCTTTCATCACACCGATCTGGCGTACCTGCTGTGCCAGGAGCGCCGAGACCGTGTTGATGAGCAGGAACACACTCACCACAAGCGACAGGCCCCCGAGGGCACCCAACAGCAGTACCAGCGTCTGGTATAGCGAGTCCTGTGGGAGCTTGCCCGGCGTTGGGATGTCGGTGCGCACCACCTCCAGACCGCCTCGCTCGACCCGGTCCTCAACCTCACGGACCACGCGTTCGATGTGAGCCATGTCGTACCGATCGCTAGCCACGAGAATGTGCAGCTCGCCGTAGCTGCGCGGCAAACCCAGCCATTCCATTGTGTCTAGTGTCACATAGCCGTAGCCCATCCCTGTCCAGGGAGCGGAACCGGTGGCGATGTCGTAGACTAGGCCAGCTATGCGCATCTCGCGCCGCTTGCCACTCATTGTCTCGATCAGGAGCGTGTCACCGAGAGCAGCGTTCGGGGTCAGTCCGTGACTGGGGATGAGCAACGATGTGCGCTCGATCAGCACCTCGCGGTCCGGAGGGGGGAACGTGCTGGGATTTGGCCATTTCACAGGGTCAGGGCCAAACTCTATCTCTGGCTGGATGATCTTGATGCGCATGTTGTCGTAGTCGGCGACGGCGAATAGACGGAGCGGGTACCAGGTCTCTTCCTGACCATGTTGAAATCGTACAACCGTGCTCCGTCGGCCTTCTGCTTCGGCTACGTCAGGCATGCGACGCACGGCTTCGACGAACTCGTCGTCGAAGGGCGGCGCGACGTATATGGTAGCGCTGGGAGGATTGGCGCTCTCGTAGCTCTCCACCATGTCATCCGACACGATCGCTCGCATCTGTGCCACCGTGCCCACGGCGAAGACGCCCACGGCAATGGACAGCACCACAAGGATGGTGCGCCCCTTATTGCCCCACATGTCGCGCAGCACCTTGCGCCAGCGTGGCCTAAGCATCTTCGCCCTCTTGCCGGGCCAGGCTCTCGGCCAGGCGCTCGTCCGCCACCTGGCCAATGGCGGCTTCGGCGGCCTCGGACTGCGCGATCAGGGCGGCGAACTCCACGGGATCCAGAGCCGCGACCTCCGCGCCCTCTTCGATGCATGCGCGCACGGTGGCGACGCTGTCAGCGCCTCGCAGCAGCTCGATCTCACCCACATACTCCCCGGGGCCCATGCGAGCGACCACGAACTCCTGACCGTTGGCAGCCTTCACGTGTACCTCAACCTCTCCCTTGGTGACGATGTAGAAGTTCTCGGGCGGGGCGCCCTCTTGGATGATCGTGGCGCCAGGCGGAAACGCCAGATGTTCCAGCGAGCGAGTGGCCTCGACCAGCTGCCGGTCGCGCAACGCAGGGAAGACCTGGGCCACGTACTCCTCAATGATCTCGCCGTCCGAGATGATGACGGTCCGCGTCACCCTGTCGGCCAGGTCGCTGTCGTGCGTCACCATCAGAATCGTCTTGCCTTGATCGACCAGGCCTTCAAATAGCCGGAAGACCGACTCGGCCGTCTTCGAGTCCAAGTTCCCCGTGGGCTCGTCGGCCACTAGGATCGGCGGATCGTTGGCCATGGCACGGGCGATGGCGACGCGCTGCTGCTGGCCTCCCGAGAGCGCCGATGGCATCTTGCGGGCTTGATCGGCCAACCCAACCTGCTCCAACAGATGCATGGCTCGCTCTCGACGTTGACGTCTCGAATACATATGGCAGAAATCCATGGGAAGCATCAGGTTCTCGATCACGGTGAGCGTCGGCAAGAGTTGAAAGAACTGGAAGATCACCCCCACGTTGCGGCCGCGCCACTCTGCAAGTCTTCCCTCGCTGAGTGTGTGAACCGGCGTCTCACCCACGAGAACTTCGCCAGATGTGGGGCGGTCGATGCCCGTGATCATGTTGATCAAGGTCGATTTCCCGCTGCCCGACTTGCCAATTACGGCTACGAACTCGCCGGGGCCGATGCTCAGATCCACGTTCTTGAGCGCGGTGAAGTCACCTGCCACGCTTCGATAGGTCTTGACCACCTGCTGCAGCTCAATAAGACGCCCATTGCCGTTCCCGCTGCCGTCAGTTGTCGCCGGCTTGGCTGCTGTCTGCCTCTTCCGAATCCGCGTCATCAAAGACCTCCCAAGGACATCGCCAGTCAAGTGCCGTGTGTCGCCGAAGAGCGACACACGATACTTTGCGCTTGGAGCTCTAGTAGCTGAGTCGGGTGCGCCGGGCGGCGAGCGCACCGGCCAGCCAGCCGCCGATCAATGCCCCAGCGACAATCAACAGTGTCCAGATGTCGAAGCCCAACGAGAAGCCTCTGAGTGCTCTCTGGGCAACGACGAGCACCGCCGCCACCAGTCCCCCGATGAGCCCGGCCAACTGGGCACTGCCTTCAGACCGTCGGGCCGCCATGCGGACGCCTACCAGAGCGCCGACAGCGGCGGTGATCGCGTCGACAGTAAATTACCCCGCCGCTTGCGGCGGGGCTTTTCCCACCGCGTCGCGAGAGTGCTCTATCAGAACAACCGGTTCTCTCCAGCGCCTTCAGATTCCTGGTATTCGATATATTGCTCGATCAAGTCAGAGGTAACATGATCGCCAGCAGGGCCAACATAGTAGCCATCGGCCCACAGCTTCCCACCCCAGTGCGATCGTCGCAAGCGGGGAAACTCCGCATACAGTTCTCGCGCCGTGATACTCTTCAGCACGTTCATCACCTTAGCAGGAGCATCACGCGGCGGACAACTGACAAACAGGTGCATATGGTCCTGCTCCACTGCCAGCGCTTCGATCTCCCAATCTCGCGCTCCGCAGATCTCTCGAATCAGGTCTTCCAGCCACCGCCCTATCTCGCCACTCAACACCTCCCGGCGGTAGCGCGGTATCCACACAAAGTGGTACGCCAATCGGTAAACCGTATGTGCCCCTCGTCGAGCTCTCATTGTGCCAATCATTATGGCATGGCCCGCTCGCGCGCCCCACTACGCGGGCTGCACACCGCTGATCGTCCCAATCAGCGACCCAACGCGCCCGCCTCCGGCGGGCCGCCTTTCCTCCCCACCCCAAGGGGTGGGGTTTCCAGGCGGAGGATTTCATGAAGAACGGCACACTCGTGAATGCGGCGATAAGCACTTCCTGGGGCGGCGAGCCGCGAAGCTGAAATCCGAGTACGAGACCGTAGCCGAACTGGATAATCAGTGTCAGCACGAACGCGACGACGGTAGCTACTATAGCGCCGATGACGACCCAACCCCACTTGATGCCAGAGAAGCTGAACGACATGATGGATCTCCTTCTTGGTCTGGACTTGTCGCGAGTCGGCTAGAACAGATTCCAGCCGGGTGCACAACCACCTTCAGGAGAGGCGGGCGAAGCGCTGACTGTCGAGGGCGTGATGAGCGAGTGTCTTTGCCGGTATGGCCTGGACGGAGCGACCAATATTCGGATCGATCGTTTGAAGCGCCGCCACCAGGCGGGCCATGAAGCGAGCGGGGTCGTTGTCCCCTTCGTCGAGTGAGAGCCAAGCGCACGGTCGTGAGCCCTCAGGTGGGGACGGCAAGACCGATGGTAGCGTTGAGGCCCATTCGGCGAGCAGCGTCGTCTTTCCAAAGCCAGCCGGAGCTGACACGAGCGCCAGCCTGCGTCCGCTGAGAAGACCCTCATTCAGGCGCTCGACAAGATGCGGGCGTGGCACCGAATCGAGGCGTGGGCGAGGGACCGTCAGTTTGGTCTGGAGGAGCGAAGCAGACATCGTTCCCTTGCCTTGAAGCTTTGCCTATCTGCTGTTCCATTATACCCCAGCCCCGGGTCCGCACAAACGGAGCGAACAGGGCGACAGCTGGGCGTGGCCGCTACTTGCGACCACATGTCGTACGGAATCGCATCGTACACGGGATATGTGACGCTCCAGTGTCTAGTCCCTGACCAGACTCCCTTTTCAGGACGCAACTCCTATGTTAGACTTCGCCTCGGGTTTTAGGGGAGGAGTCCAGTTTGAGTCTGCCAGAAGTCGTCAGCATCAAAGAGATATCCGACGAGACCCGGACCATTCGAACATTCGCGCTTGATGCGGAGTTGGAGGAGGCGGAGCCCGGGCAGTTCGTCATGCTCTGGCTGCCTGGCATCGATGAGAAGCCGTTCGCTGTTGTTCGCCCGGCTCCTCTGACGGTGACGGTGGCGCGAGTTGGGCCGTTCAGCACGGCGCTGCACCAGCGGGACATCGGTGATCCTGTGGGTTGGCGCGGCCCCTATGGGAAGGGGTTCTCGCTTAGGAGGGACCGACACGCTCTATTGGTGGCCGGGGGCTACGGAGCCGCCCCGCTGTACTTCCTGGCAGAACGGGCGGTGGAGCAAGGGATCGGCACCTCCGTCGCCGTGGGCGCTCGCAAGGCCCTCGATCTGCTTTACGTGGACCGGTTCGAATCCTTGGGTGTGGAGTGCCTGGTGTGCACCGATGACGGATCGACGGGCGAGCGGGGCTACGTCACCGACATCGTGTCGACCACATTGGCGGGCGAGCCAAAGCCTGTCGTGTACGCCTGCGGTCCCGAGCCGATGCTCGTGGCTCTCCACCGTCTCTGTCTCGAGCACCACGTACCGGGGCAGTTTAGTCTGGAACGGTACATGAAGTGTGGCTTCGGCATCTGCGGTCAGTGTGCCATAGACGACATGCTGGTCTGTCAGGATGGACCGGTGTTCACGGTGGATAAGCTGGATGGCCTGCGTGACTTCGGGAGGGTTCACCGGAGCGCGACGGGGCGGGCGCTGCCCATACGCTGAGTCTACGCGAGCGCCGCCAATGGTGTCTCGGATGGGTGGCACAGTGTCACGGTGACGCCTGGCGGATTGGTGCCAAGTCGGACCAAGCGCCTTTGGTGGAAGGCTGTTATTGCGCATGATGACGTTGGAGAAGGACCAACTTCGGGAGAGATACTGCGACATTCGCGAGGGTCTCTCCGAAAGGGAGGTGGCGGAGGCATCCGAGGCGCTGTGTCGTCGTCTCGGACGTATGTCAATGCTGCAGGAGGCGGGGTCCGTACTCTCCTACCTCGCGTTCAAGAATGAGCTGGATCTCGGCCTTCTCTTCGATCTCCTGCCGAGTATCCACTGGGTGCTGCCCCGGATTGCCGGAAAGCGCCTGATCCTCCATCCGTACGAGCCGGAGAAACTGGTCCGTCACCCCTACGGGATGCTTGAGCCGCCAGCCGACGCGCCGGTCGTGCCTCCGGAGGAGCTCGACCTCATTCTTGTGCCGGGCGTCTCATTCGATCCGTCGGGGGGACGACTGGGCTTCGGCGGTGGTTTCTACGATCGCTTCCTGGTCCGAACGCCTGCCATCCGTGTTGGCATCTGCCACGACAGCTGCCTGGCCGAGCGGCTCCCGTGCGCGGATCATGACCAGCGTATGGACTGGGTTGTGACGCCCAGCACGGCGATGCACTGCGCGCCGCTGTGGCGGCGCCAGGCGGCGCGACTGGACGCCAGCGACGTCGACTAGCGCCGCCGCGCCCGGGCTACCCTTCCGACACACGGTCGTCTGAGGCTGTCAGCTGAAGCGGCGGGGACGTCACTCACCCATACCTGTCGCTGGTATCGCGGGAGGCCGCGTCGGATCCGGTGGTCTCCCGCACGGTCTCGATTCTTGTGGACGCGAACTGGAGGGTCCCCCTACTCCTCGTCCAGCCGGAGCAACGCCAAGAAGGCCTCCTGCGGGATCGCCACCTCTCCCAGCTGCTTGAGCCGCTTGCGGCCCTCCTTCTGTCGCTCCAGTAGCTTCCTCTTCCGCGTGACATCGCCCCCGTAGCACTTCGAGAGAACGTCCTTGCGCCGGGCTTTCACCGTCTCACGGGCGATGATTCTGCCGCCCAGCGCGGCCTGGAGCGGCACTGCGAAGAGCTGCTCGGGAATGACGTCCTTCAGCTTCGTCACCAGGGCTGAGCCCTTGTCGTACGCCTTGTCCCGATGGACGATTAGTGACAACGCGTCCACAGGCTCCTTGTTGACCAGTATGTCCATGCGCACCAGGTCCTCGACGCGATATCCGACGAAGTGATAATCCATAGAGGCATATCCACGCGTCGCTGACTTGAGCCGGTCATGAAGATCGATGATCATTTCCGCCAGCGGCATCTCGAAAGTGAGGATCACACGCTCGGTATCTGGGTATTCGGAGGTGATGTACTCACCGCGCCGCTGCATGATCAACTCCATGACTGGCCCGATGTAGTCTGAGGGCGTGAAGATCTGGATCTTCACCCACGGCTCGCGGATTTCCTGGATGCGATGAGGCTCCGGCAAGTCGGCAGGGCTACTAACCTGCACCACTTCGCCGTCTCGCGTGACAGCCCGGTATCCGACGCTTGGAGCAGTGGCGATCAGGTTCATGTCGTACTCGCGCTCCAGCCGCTCCTGCACAATCTCCATGTGGAAGAGCCCCAAGAAGCCGCAGCGGAAACCATACTGCAGCGCCTGAGAGGATTCTGGTTCGAATGTGAGGGCAGCGTCGTTGAGCTGCAGCTTCTCCAGCGCGTTTCGCAGTGTGTGGAAGTCATCCGCATCCACGGGATAGATGCCAGCAAAGACCATGGGCTTCACTGGGCGATAGCCGGGTAGCGGCGTCGACGCGGGCTCCTGAGCCCTGGTCAGGGTGTCGCCGACCTGACACTCACGCACCGTCTTGAGTCCTGTTGCCACGTATCCGACCTGACCGGTCTCCAGCCTCCCCGTCTCGATCATTTGGGGAGCGAAGACGCCGACCTCCATGGGCTCGGTGGTCGCACCGGTGGCCATGAGCTTGAGGTGAGAGCCCATCTCCAATGTGCCGTCGATGACGCGGACGTAGGCCACCACACCCTTGTACGGGTCATAGTGCGAATCGAAGATCAACGCTCGCAGAGGAGCTTCCTCGTCGCCGTGGGGCGGAGGGAAGCGTTCGACCACGGCCTCAAGCACCTGTTTGACGTCCCAACCCTCCTTGGCCGAGACAAGAAGCACATCGTCGGGGTCCACGCCCAACAGAGCGGCGAGTTCCAGCGTCACGTCGACAGTGCGCGCCA
>JASFVD010000109.1:0-7218 GCA_050050015.1 Anaerolineae bacterium
CCCGGCATCACCGTCGGGAAGCACCCCGCCGATGGTCGACAGCGAGTAGATCAGCATCGTCATGGCCGCCGCGCCCTCCGTCCGGGCGAACACAGCGGTCAACAAGCCGAAGAGGACGCCCCAGAAGACCAGCATCTCGGGAATGACCGAAGCGAGCGTCTGCACGCTCGTCGCGATGGCGGTGAGACTGTCGCCGAGGGCCCCCGTCACAGGCCACGGGATCGTCACCAGGGCAGCCGCAGCTAGCGCGAGAAAGCACGTTGACCACCGCGGTCGACCAAGTCCTAGCCAGCTCCCTATCGGTCGGGCGGGCGCCCCTGCAAGGCGCGGCGTCAGCCAGGCTGCGAGCCCAGCGTATGGCACCAGGACAGCCACCCGCAGCCCGGCCGCAGCATAATGGCTCCTCAGCGGCATCAGCGCCTCGCGCTGCGGCAGGCGGAGCCGAATCCCAGCTTCGAGGATGACGTAGCCGCTCGCTACGGCGAGAGCGCTGGCTGCGGCGGCGATGCCGGCCCAGCCACGCCGCCTCCCCAGAACCGCCAGGAACGCGAAAGGGAGCACCGAGACCAGTCCCGCAATCAAGATGGCAACAGCCCCTGACACCGCACCCACCGACGGGTCACCGATCAACTGTCTGCCCAGGTACGCCGATCCGATCGGCGCGACGCCAAACCAGACCAGCGCAGCCGTCAAGACCAACCGGTGAAGGCAGCCGCCGCCTCTTCGCGTTGTCCCTTCCATTCCCCCTCCTATGTCATCCGTCACCAGCGATATCTCGCCGCAGCTCGCCACCGCTGCGCCGCGCCTCCGTCGATTATAGCGTCGAGGCCGCAGCGTGCCACCGGATCGCACTGGTATCCGCCTTCCCGTTACGACTTGCAAGTCTGACCGGCACGCCACTACTCATCACGCCACACACCGATGGCCTGGACCCCGCATGGCCCTTGTGGTCTCTCACAACTGCGGTAGAATGGCGCACACTTGCGACAATGATCAGAAGATGTCCGATGCTCCTCACCTCAACTTAGGCAGGAGGAAGCATCGCCCTGTGGCTAACTACACGAAAGAGGATTGATACGTCAACCCATGAACGCTCCATATGCCCTCGGCAAGCTGCCTCCTGAGCACCTGGCCCGCCTCTTCGACCGTTACCCATCATCCAATCGCCGGGTCGTCCTGGGCCCGGGCATCGGGCACGACGCGGCGGTCATATCCTTCTGTGAGGGAGATGGCGCCGACGGCAAGTACCTCGTCGCCAAGGCCGATCCCATAACCTTCGCCACCGATGAGATCGGATGGTATGCGGTCCACGTCAACGCCAACGACGTAGCCTGCACCGGAGCCACGCCCCGCTGGTTCCTGGCGACACTCCTCCTTCCCCAGGCGGAGACGGACGAGGCTCTCGTGGACGACATCTTCGACCAGATCGCCCGAACGTGCGAGGAGCTCGACATCGCCCTGGTGGGAGGTCACACGGAGATCACCCACGGCTTCAGCCGACCCGTGGTGGGCGGCTTCATGCTCGGCGAGGTGCCGCCAAACGAACTCGTCCGCCCCGATGGCGCGCGGCCCGGCGACGTCCTTATGCTAACGAAGGGGGTGGCTGTCGAGGGAACAGCCCTCATCGCCCGCGAGAGGGGCGAGCACCTGCACACGCTCGAACCCTCGCTGATACAGCGCAGCCGCGACTTCCTCCACGATCCCGGCATCAGTGTCGTACGCGATGCGGCCATCGCCGTTGACGCCGGCGACGTCCATGCGATGCACGACCCCACGGAAGGCGGCCTGGCCATGGGCCTCTGGGAGATGGCCGAGGCCTCTCGGGTCGGATTGGTCGTGGATGGGGATGCCATCCCCGTCTTTGAGGAAACAAGAACCCTCTGCCGAGAGCTGAGCCTCGATCCGATGGGCCTCATCGGCTCCGGCGCCCTCGTGGTCGCCGTCGCCCCCGGCCACGCCGCGGATGTCCAGGCAGCCCTCGAGGCGGAGGGCATTCCGGCTGCGCAAATCGGCGTCGTCGTCGAGCGTGAAGAGGGAACGGTGCTGCGCGACGGGGGCGGCGAGCGCCCCCTGCCCCGGTTCGAAAGGGACGAGATCACGCGGCTCTTCGAATGAGCGCGTACGCGCCGAGCCGTTGGAGACGCCTGCGCCGACGGTCGTGCCTCACGGCAGGCCTTGGTGCTCCCCCCATCGGGGCATACAGGCCGTTCACCGCAGAAGGTCTCCGTTTCAACCAAGAAGAAGGCCGGAGGCATAGCCACGCCCCCGGCCACTGATCCTTACGCCCGACCGTCTCAGAAGAGGACGGTAGTGAAGAAGCCTAGTGTCGAATCATGGACTGTGCACATCTGCCGGCCATTTATCCCCACAGCAAGCTGTGGGGCATCCTGGCTTTTTCCCGTGAAGCTCAGGTTCCGTTCCCTCAGCTCCCGCCCTCAACCGAGATCACGAAGCTGCTGCCCCCGTCCTCAGCCGTAGCCACCAGCGTCAAGGCTCGCTCCCCTTTCTTCCATACCTGCTGGACCATATCGCCGACGTCGTTGTCCGTCTCGTTCGTCCAGCCCTCCGACTCCAGCTCCTGGCGATAGAAGTCCGCCACGTCCTCAACGCTGTCCTGTGTCTCGAACGCCGACATGCCAGGCGTGCTCAAGACCTCCTCACCGTTCGGATACACGGGAACGTCCTCGGGCAGACCGCTGTCTTCCGAACCCTCCGGAGGTTCGATGGTGAACGGAGCGTTGACGTCGTACGTCTCATAGACAAATGAGATCTGGCCCTTCCCCTCCGACCGCTCCTCCGTCCAGGACATCTCCAGCCGAACGGCGAAGGTCGGCAGATCCGCCTCATCGGCTACCCACGCTTCGCCCTCGACGTTGGTCACGTCCCCCTGGGCCGCGAAAGCGGCCTCCATGGCCGTTAGGCTGAGCCTGTAGTGTCGGGTCTCAACCCCGTTGACCGTCTCCTGACCCACGAGTGTGGCAGTGGTCGCGTCCAAAACGTCCTCAGGATCAAATAGCACTGCGTCGGTGAAACCAGAGGCCACCTCCTCCGGGTCCGCCTGCATACTGTTGCAGGTTCCCTTCGAGCACATCCAGGCCCGATCCACGATCTGGACGATCTCCACCATCTCTGCGTCGGCCATACCCTCAATCACGAGCCGTCGAGCGGCCGGGTCCCGCGTGTGCGCATCCTCAATCGTCGTGACCTCTGGTTCGCCTTCCTGCGGCTTCCACTCCTTCACGAAGCGCGTCCGATAGCTTTGCAGCCCGGCGAGTGCATCGGACTCGATGTCCGGCCCCTCCTCCGCCCCCTCAGGGGCCTCTCCGGAGGGCTCCTCCTCGTCGGACGCACCCGGCACCATGGTAGCCAGGTCCTCCTCATCGACGGCTGTGGCCACCTCGGACACCTTCGTAGCCACATCCTTGCCCGCCTCGATGGCCTCCTCCGCTCGGCCAAAGACAGAGCAGGCGAGCGACGCCAGGACCAACAGCATTATGGACAGCCACACTCTCGACTTCATCATGTTCCTCCTTAGATCGCGTTCGGTCTGATAGTCCGGGTCCGCCAACCCGGTCCGTACGTACACCCTTCCGTCCATGCGTATACGAGACCGCGTCGCCACCACAACGTCTGCACGGCAACGGGGTCATTCACCACAACCATCCCAGCTCGCAACGTCCCCTCCGTTTCCTCGGAGAGGACCGGTCAGCTCTCGAATATCCAGAGGCTCTCCCTTGGACCCGTCCCTCACCAGGGCCAGCGCCCCTGGTGCACACGTCGGCGTGCAGACGCCGCACCCCATGCACTCCTCTTCATCCACGACGGCGATCCCATCCTGCAGCGAAAGCGCACCAAATGGGCATGTGTCAGCGCACACACCGCAGAGCACGCACAGCTCCGATTGGACGCGGCACACGTAGCCGGACGTTGCCAGCATGGGCACGCCGATCCGATGGGCCTGCATCGCCCCGCAGCAGCAGCTACAACAGTTGCATATCGCATAGAACCGCTCGAGCATCGCGTCCTTGAAGAAAGCGTGATGCACGTGCCCCCGCTCATCCTCGGCCTGCAGAACCTCAACCGCCTCCTGCGGCTCGATCCAGCGCGACCGCCCCGGATGGTGATCGGCTACGAAGCTCGCGAACGGCTCCCCAATGATGAGGCACACGTCCACCGGCTCGCATGGCTCAGGGCGCGACACGCGACAAGGACAATCGAGGGCCACGATGTGATCCGGATTCTTCAGCACGATGTCCCGAGCGCGTCGATAGGGGATCACCTGCTCGAGATCCGTCAAGCGAAGGTCCTCCTGGACGGTCACCAGCTGAGTGGCCTGCGCCAGCGGCACTGCCTTGCCGTGGTACGTGTCCGCGAAGCCTGCCCCGCTGTCGGAGCCGTCCTCCCCGGCGTCCGTCCCGAAAACGTTGAGGAGCCAGCGGGCCATCGGTCCGAGGATGCGGGACAGGGGGTGCTCTCCAGTCGCCACCCCAATGTACAGATAGGGCCAACGACCATAGACGTATCCGTGTAGCCAGTCGAACAGGGAATGCCCGGAGAGCCGTCGCGCTTCCTCGAAGAGAGCCCGCGTCGACGTACGCATCGCAGGATACCAAGCCGATTTCCCCCCGTCCCGTTCACGTGCAGGCATACGTCCCCTCCAAACTCGATTCCGTCGGCTACCGCTCTTTCACGAAGCCGCCGCAGAGGGCTCCCACCGACGCGGCCCACCGACTGCTTCAGCCCTTAACCCGCTCGTTGCGTACAGCAGAGGCGGCCCAGCGCAATGCACGGGATAGCAGACGTGAGAGTGGACTAGTGAAGAAGCCTGGTGTCGAATCATGGACTGTGCACATCTGCCGGCCATTCATCCCCACAGCAAGCTGTGGGGCATCCTGGCTTATTCCCGTGAAGAGACGGTCCCGCCGGCGAGCAGGAAAGCCCGCTAGAGCGAACTCTGGGAACCCCGTCTAATAGACGCGGTGATAGCGCCGGCAGCCGCGCCCAGCGCTGCGGCCAGCAGCAACCCCAGGCCACAGCACAGCGTGGAGGCTCCAGCGGCCCACCCGGGGTTGGCCAGCATGGTCGGATCGAACCCGAGGTCGCGCCAGGACTCCCGGATCTCCGGGGGGAGCTGCTGGAACTGCCGCATCATCGCGGCCCGGCCTCCGCCCACGGTGAAGCGGGTGAGGCTTGTGATGACCGAGGTAATTCCTCCGCCCAGCGCGGCGATCGCGCCTGCCACAGCGCCACCGCCGGCGGCCTTGCCGGCGTCGAGAGGGGATTCCATCCATATGGCGGTGAGGACACCCGCACCGGCGTACACCACCAGGGCGAGCAGAGACGTGACACAGCCAAGACAGGGTATCAATCCGAGCAGGGCGAGCACTACAGCCGCCGCGGCACCGATAAGGCCAGCCTTCACACTTGGGGACACAGCTTCCTCCTCTCATTGTCGCGCCCATCTGGGCTCTTGCTGACGTAACGTCTCCGGGCTTCGGTAATCGACACAGGCAGTATACTACAGCGTCCAGGGATGACAATCGGCACTACGGCCTGCCGGCTGCTGGTCTTCCGTTCCCCGTTTCTGGGCGCGCCGCGCTCACCTTTCCGGATCACGGCCTGCCGGCGCTGCCAAACAGCCACGAGGCCTTCCGCCTGGCGCTAGCGACATCTGATCGGAGGAGATGAGCCGGCGAAGGATATTGAAGCACGGTGGATGGTGCGTGAGGGTTACGTCAGAGGCCCAACCGGGTCGATCTGAAGGCCTATGGTGCCGATCGATCCGGGCTAATCCGTATAGACGAATGTCGTGTGTCGGCCACACCGGGCGCATTCGCCCACAATCACGCCCTCGTCGAAGAAACCGGGAAGCCCCTCATCACCCTCGATTCGTTCGACCACCGCGACGAGGAATTGCGGGCTTCCACACTCGCAAACCGGCCTCTCCTCGCGCAGGCGCTTTCGGTGGCCGCCGGTGAAGCTGAAGATGCGCTCCTCGGTCCCACAGGCCGAGCAGCGACCGAAGATAACACCCTTGAAGTCGCGCTGGCTGGAGCCTGTGTGATGCTCAATCCGCAACCTCAGCGGCTGCGCGCCACAGTTCGGGCACGCGAAGACCTTGTGCGGATGATGATCGCGGGGATACCGATCCGCGCGGAGGCACGTCCTCGCAAAATCAATCAGAGCCGCGACCGAGCGCGGCTCCTCGTTCTTCGTCAATCGGCTTCACCTCTGCGACGCCGGTGTCGGGCGTCCGATCCCATCGTAGGACTGTTCGTAGCAGTCTGGATGCCGCGCCAGCCAGGCCGCGGCAAACGCCCAAGGCATGATCTCCCTGACGGTGCAGGCGTCACCAACCGTCTCCATCTTCCACGGCCAAGGTCTTCCCGAGAGAACTCGTCTCTCAATGGCTGCTCGTCAGGGAGGGCCACAGTCCGACACAGGCGTCACTGGGCGATCTGTTGAAACTGCCCCTCGCGGACCTGGTAGATCCAAATCTCTGCATCCACAAGATCTCCGTTGGGCTCATAGCGCAGCCCGTCCAAGAGCGTCGGCAGCGTGTGCTCCCGAAGCGCAGCGGCGATGGCATCGGCCTCCAGGGAGCCGGCCCTTCGCGCCCCCTCCGTCAGCACCTCCATCGCCACGTAACCGTTCACCGAGTACGTGTCCGGATCCCTGTACTCCACCGCCTGATAGGCCTCCAGCCAGCGCTCATCGGCCACGTTCTCCGGACTGGGCGCAAAGGCGCTGACGTACATCCCCTCGGCGGTCCCGGCAGCCTCATCGATGGTAGCGCCTAGGAAGGCGCCGTCGCTCGCCAACATCGGCACGTCAACGCCCGCCTCCACCAGAGCCATTCGCAGGTAGGGAGCCTCGATCTCGTACCCAGCGTAGAACACCGCGTCCGGCTGAGCCTCCACCACCTCAGCCACCTCACGTTGGTATCGGCTCTGCCCCTCAGCCACGTCAAGCGTGAGGACGGCACTGGCCCCTCGCTTCTCCAGTTCCTCCGTCAGCAGGTCGCCCAGGCCGCGACCATACTCCGTGTCATTGTGGATCACAGCCACGCGTTCAGCGTTCAAATCCTCGGTGAGGAAGCGCGCGTCCACGGCCGCCTGCACCGTGTCGTCAGCGTTGACGCGGAAGAAGTTCCGGTAGCCCCGTTCCGTCAGGCTTTGCTCCGACGAGGTCGGCGTAATCACGACGAGGTCTAGCTCT